>NZ_JABFDP010000022.1:0-172302 GCF_013179005.1 Bradyrhizobium denitrificans
CGCCGCGATGGCGGTCGATCAGTTCCAGCGCCTGATCCCGCTCCGCGGTGCCGGTTGCCTGGCTGACGCCGCCCAGCACGGCGAGGCCATTGCGGTTCTCCATTAAGGTATGAGCCATGTAGCAGAGCTTCGCCGGCTGGCCCTCGCCCTTCTTGTACAGCCGCGCCTCGGGATCGGTCGTGCTCTGATGCGTCTCGTTGCTGCGCTTTTCCTTGTGGAAGCTGCGCTCGGCGTTGCGGCCCGGACCGTCATTGTCCTGATCGCCGCCGTCCTTGCGGCGGAAGCTTTTGATCGACGCCCNGCCGTAAAACGCCTGCAGCAGCATCGCCCGCAGCAGTTTCTCCGGCGCGATCGACGGCCGGCCGAACGCGGTGTAGAGCGCTTCGAAGTCCCTTGAAAGGTCAGCCAGCGCCGCATTGGCGAGCCGCCGGATCGTGCGCAGCGGATGGTCGGGCCGAACCCGAGCCTCCAGGTCCACATAGCTGAACAGCGCCCCAGATCGTTCGTCACTTCCCCGCATCGTCTTCCCCACGAAGCATCCGCATCCAAGAGAATCACGATCAGAAGCTTGTGGCCAGCGCCTTTTTCAACAGCCTGCTAGACGGCCGATTCCAAAGTCTGTGTCCTGTTGATAGGGACATTGAGACCCCCGCTGTCATCGTCCGCGAAGGACGATCCAGTACGCCGTGACGGTTCAGCTCGATATCGTCTGCCGCGAATACTGGATGCTCCGCCTTCGCGGAGCATGACAGCGTCGCTCGTCCGCTCGGACATTCGTCAGGATGCGGCGTCGGCAAAGATGAGCTGGATCACATCGGCGGTGTGATGCCGTCGCGGCCGACGCTGACGCGGCTGGTCTCGAAGGAGCCGTCGGGCAGTTGCTTGATCGTGGCCATCACCTTGGCACCGGCCTTCAGCTCGGACTTGTCGCCGGGCACGAAGGTAACGATCGGGGTCTCGGGCGCGATATCGATGCGCTTCTCGCCGCCTTTGTATTTGACCAGCAGCGTATGGCCGTCGGTCGACACCGAGCTTTCGGACACTGTGGCGTTGGTCATGCTCGAATTCGGCTTCAGGTCCCACGACCGCGAGCCTTCGCCGGTGCCGCGCATCTCCTCCGGGAAGATGTGAATCTCGACCGCCTTCGGCGCGCCGTCCGGCCCGGGCACAGTGGTGGCGCCGATGAACGAGCCGGGCTTGATGTCGGCGAGGTCGGCCTTGACGACGCCGGACACGCGCAGATCGCCCGCCATGCGCAGCTTGAAGATCTCGCCGCTGCGCGCTTTGACCGTCATCGTTTCCGCGTCCACGCTTTCGACGGCGCCGCGGACGCGCGTCGGCACGGGGGCCTGCTGCGCGATGGCAAGCATGGAGGTCGTTGCGACCATGGCAAATGCAACAGCGGGGCGTATCAGGGCGAAACGGAAGGACATGCAGGGGACTCCAGGGGCTGTCTGGCTAGGCCTCTCATGCGGGGCCGCACGCGATCCCGCTCGAGAATACGTGGAATGAGACGCTTGTCGGCGGCGCTTATTCCATTCTCAAGTCATTGTGAGAATGACTGCCCCACCGACCGAGCCTTCGCGGACGCCCCTCAACGCGGGCAGACGCTCAGCGCGGCTGCGCCGGCAGCAGCTCCGGCCGATACTCGAAATGCATCGTGTCGTAGTGATACCACCGGCCGCCCCAGATGAATCCGTGCCGCTCGAAGATCTCGACTATCTGCTGCGGAAAACGATTCTTGTAGGGAATGGACACGGACGATCTGGCGTTCCACAGCCAATAGTCGGAATAGTCCAGGTTCAGATCGATCGCCGCCGCATAGCCGTGCATGCTCATCCGGCCCGTATCGGCCACCGGACGGCAGGACAGAACGCCCGCGATCGGAAAGGCGGCGCGCTTGATCTTGGGGTCGAGATCGTCGATCTCCCTGGATATCTCCGTCAGCCGCTCGGCAATGCCATTGATGCGCGTCACCTTGACTGTCTTGCCAAAACTCTTCGGCAGCCAGGTGATCGAGACGAGATGCCCGGCTACGCCGCCTGCGTTGCAGTCGCCATACATCTTCTTGAAGAAGGCCTCGTTCCTGAAGCGCCCGGGATCGGCGTTGACGGCGGGCGGCGATGGCGCGCCAAGCGGATAGGACAGGCTGAGCTGATCGAGGATGGTCGCGTTGCGGAGCTTGTCGGCGAAGGGGCGCTCCGGATCGAGTTGGCCGACCGGCATGCGCGTGCCGTCGCGCCAGATGACGACCTCGTCGTCATGTCCGGCCAGCGCTTGCGGATAGGCCTGCACCAGCCGGTCCAGCATGCTGCCGATCGTTTCGCAGCGCACGGCCGACGCGGACAGCCACTGCAGGCAGACGCCGATCGCCAGGAGGCGCAGAGCCGAGGGACGGGTCACGGCCGCCTGCTCATCTGATCAATCAGCTTGACGTTGGCCTCCTCGACCCCAGTCAGGGTCGGATTCCAGGTCGACGGCACATACCAGGCGAAGCGACCGAAATAGGCCTTGAGGTCCGGCGCATCGAAGAAGCGCCCGCGCCGGGCAAAGATTTCGTTCTTGGCCAGCCGCAACTCGGCCTTGGACAGCCGCGCCAGTTCGGCCGCGGTCAACAGGCGGCGGTCGGAGTCGGGAAAGATGAATCCGCTGGTCCCGCCATTTTCGGCGCGATCGAGCAAATCGACATTGGCGGCCTCGACCGGGCTCAAGACCGGATCCCAGGTGCGCGGCACGTACCAGGAGAACCTGCCGAAATAGGCCGTCAGCTCGGGCGAGGAGAAATAGCGTCCGCGGCGCGCGAAGATTTCATTGCGGGCAATGCGAAGCTCGTCCTTCGTACGTCCCTGCAGGTCGGCGGCGGACAGCAAGCGCTGGTCGGAGTCCGGGAATACGAACTCGGCCGATCGCGGCGCGCTGGCCATGGCCGGCGCCTGTGCTGGTGGCGGTGAGACGGCTGCAGCGACCGGTGCAGCAGCCAACTGCCCGTCCGCAGGCCCCGCGAAGTAGAAGGAGCCATCGATCGGGGACGAAGCGACCCAGGGCTGCTGCGCGCTGGCCGTGGCCTTCTTCACGGAAAGGCCGACCTGGTTGAAGGCCTGCAGCACGTCCAGCCCTGGCCGCTGCACCGCATCGACCAGCGCGCGCGTGTACGGGCTGTGTCCATCATCGCCATCGAGCGCCACATTGCCGGGCTGCGTCGCGTAGGACAGGATCGTGCCTTCAGGTGCGCGGATCTGCGCCAAGCCGCCATCGCTCGATCGCAGGCCGCGTCCCCCGAACGGATTGTTACGGCAAGCATCGAGGATGACGATGTTCAGCTTGGTGCCGGCCGCTTCCATCTGGCGCAGCACGAGGCCGACATCGACCATCATGAAATCGACATCGGCTTCGCGCGCCGGATTGGCGCTGATCGGCACGAGGTAGTTGGTGCCGCGCACCTGGATGCCGTGGCCCGCGTAGTAGAACACGGCGACCTCAGCACCGAGCAGTTGCTTGCTGAAGGTCTGGATCACCTGGTCGAAACGCGACTTGTCGAGATCGAGCTGTGCAGCTCCGCCGACCAGGGTGAAGCCCAGGCGTTGAAAGGTCTCGGCGACGAGGCGCGCATCATTGGCCGGATTGGCAAGCTTGCCGACACTTTGATAGTCCGAATTGCCGACCACCAGAGCGATCCGGCTCGCGGCCCTGCAGGGCGCCACGCCGAGCAGCACCAAGACCAAAATACCGATCGCCAATCGCCGCATCATCCGTCCTCAAAATCCGGACGTCGTTCTAGCTCGCCGGATCGACCAAATCGACCGTGGCATTGCGGCGATATTGCATCGCGGGCCGATCTCGACAGCCGGGAGACCGCTATCTGTTGCGGAGATCGGCCTCGACGAGTGCGCGCAGCTCAGGCGTCACCTGGGGACGCTCGCCGAACCACAATTCAAAGCCGCGCACGGCCTGATGCAGCAGCATGCCGAGGCCGTCCGCCGTGCGCAGTCCGCGCGCGCGGGCAGCCACGAGCAACTGCGTCTCCAACGGCACATAGACGATGTCGACCACGACGGCCTGCTCCGGCAACCGACCGATCTCGATCGCCAGCGGCGGCTGGCCATGCATCCCGAGCGAGGTCGTGTTGACGAGCAGCCCGGCCTGCGGCAGCAGCGCGCTGACCTGCTCCCAGCCGCCGGCGACGACGCGGGGGCCGAACTGATCGGCCAGCGCCTGCGCGCGCGCGGCGGTGCGATTGATGACGTGAACACGGCCGATGCCGCGCTCGAGCAGGCCGAACACGACGGCCCGGGCGGAGCCGCCCGAGCCGAGCACCAGCGCCACATCGGTGCGGTCCCAGCCAGGCGCCGCGACATCGAGATTGCCGACGAAGCCTTCGACATCGGTGTTGGTCGCACGCAAGATCCCGTGCTCGTACCACAGCGTGTTGGCCGCGCCGACCGCGCGGGCACGGGAGTCCGGCTTGGTCAGCTCCAGCACCCGCTCCTTGTGCGGAATCGTGACATTGGCGCCGACAAAGCCGCGGCCGTGGAGATGCGTCACGAAGTCAGCCAGCTCTTCCGGCGGCACGGCCTCGATCGTGTAGCCGCCGGCGATGCCGAGCTTGTGCAGCCAATGATGATGGATCAGCGGCGAGCGCGAATGCGCGGCAGGCCACCCGATCAGGCACGCGGCGCGGGGTTTGGCAGCGAGGGTCATGGCGCTGACATCGGACAAGCTCCGGCCGGAGTCAATGCTCGCCGGCCCAGCCCGCCGGCCAAGTCCCGCGGGTGACAATTGCCCGAGACCGCGACGGTCAGCTCGCCGCCAGCCCGTCGGCGATCTCCTCGCCCGCCGTCTCCCGGCCCTTGATGTCGGCCACGGCGCGCTCGATGGTCTCGCGGTAGCGCACCAGCGGCGGCCGCACGCCGTGGGTCAGCAAGGCCCGGCGCACCGTCGGCGAGGCCCCGGTGATGAACAGCCGGATGCCCTGGCGCTTGGCTTTGGCGGCGACGCGGCTCATGGCATTGGCCGCCGTCGAATCCAGGAATGGCACCGCGGCGAAATCGACCACGAAGGCCTTGCGCCGGTCGGCGATGGAATCGAGCACGGTGCCGACCGTCGAGGCCGCGCCGAAGAAGAACGCGCCGGTGATGCGATAGACCAGCACATCCTTGTCGGCGCTGAGCTTGGCATCATACGGCACACGCGCGCCATCCTCGAAATCGGCGCGGTCCTGCGCGACCAGCGGCGTGCCGTCCTCGACCCCGGTCATCTGCGCCATGCGGTTGATGAACAGCACGGCGCCGAGCGCGAAGCCGACCAGGATGCCTTCGGTGAGGTCGCGAAAGATCGTCAGCCCGAAGGTGGCGAGCAGCACCGTGGCATCGCCCCAGGACGAGCGGATCAGGGTCAGGAATTCGTGCTTCTCGGCCATGTTCCAGGCCACCACGACCAGCACGGCGGCGAGCGCCGACAGCGGGATGTAGCTCGCCAAGGGGGCGGCGATCAGCATGAACACCAGCAGGAACAGCGAATGCAGCATGCCCGACACGGGCCCACGCGCGCCGGCGCGGACATTGGTCGCGGTGCGCGCGATGGTGCCGGTGACGCAGATGCCGCCGAACAGCGCCGATCCGATATTGGCGAAGCCCTGCGCCACCAGCTCGCAATTGGAGCGATGGCGCCGGCCGGTCATGCCGTCGGCGACGACGGCCGACAGCAGCGACTCGATCGCCCCGAGCAGCGTGAAGGCGATCGCATCGGGAAACACCGCCTGGACCTTGGCCAGCGAAAATGCCGGCAGCGCCGGCGCCGGCAGCTCGCGCGGAATGCCGCCGAAGCGCGTGCCGATGGTCTCCACGGGCAGCTGCAGCGCAAAGGTGATGATGGCGGCAATGACGACCGCGATGAGGATGCCGGGCCAGGTCGGCCGCAGCTGCTTCAGCCAGACGATGATGACGATGGACATCACGGCGAGCGCAACCGCCGGGATGTTCGCGGTCGGCGCGCCATGCGCGAGCGCGACCAGCTTGGGGATCAGCTCGCCCGGCTCCTTGCCGGGCAGCGTGATGCCGAACAGATCCTTCAGCTGGCTGGCGAAGATGATGACCGCGATGCCCGCGGTGAAGCCGACCGTGACCGGATAGGGAATGAACTTGATGTAGGTGCCGAGCCGCAAATAGCCGGCGATCACCAGCATCACCCCGGACATCATGGTGGCGACCAGCAGGCCGTCGAGGCCCTGGCGGTCGACGGTCGCGGCGACCAGCACGATGAAGGCGCCGGCCGGGCCGCCGATCTGGAAGCGGCTGCCGCCGAGCAGCGAGATCAGGAAGCCGCCGACGACGGCCGTGTAGAGGCCACGGCCGGGCGAAACACCGGAGGCGATGGCGATGGCCATCGACAGCGGCAAAGCGACGATCGCGACCGTCAAGCCCGCCAGCGCATCGGCGCGCAGATCGGCCAGGCCATAGCCTTCGCGCAGGACCGTCAAAAGTTTCGGTGAATACAGCTCCGCGAAGGTCGGCTGATGACGTCCGACCGATCCCCGCGCATTATGCTCGCTTGCGATGCTCATGCCCATCACGCTCCCGTCGCGCCATCGGGGCGGACGACCACCGACGATGCGTCTCACACGGAGCTTCAGACCCCCGTGCCGCGCGACAGGCCTCAACCCGCGCTATCGCGCGCAATGTCAGTTTGACGGCCCAAGCGGCGGGGCGATCCCGGGTCCTTCAGGCGAACACCACGCCCGCCATCCTCGCTGCGGGCATGCTCGCCGATCAGATCCACGCCCGCACGATTGAGCGCATCGACGACCTTGGTCAGCGAGTCCACCACGCCGCGGACGTTGCCTGTGGAGGCTTCCATCCGCTGGATCGTCGGCAGCGACACGCCGGCCAGCTCGGCCAAGGTTTTCTGATCTATCCCGAGCAGCGCCCGGGCTGCTCGCATCTGGAACGACGTGATCACGATGGCCTCACGTAGCACACACCATAATTGATGCATGAGACAAAGACAATGATGTAAAATACATCACATCGATCCAAAAGCAAGCGCCGCGCCGGGGATCGCCCGCGGCTGCTGTGCCGTCACGCCGGCTCAGGTCGGACCCCATCGGGGGAATTCGAGCCGGACCGTCGTCCCGCCATCGCTGCTGTAGGTCAACCTGCCGTTGAGCTGGGCCGCCAAGCCCTGACAGATCCGCCAGCCGAGGCTATCGCCCGCGCCGGGATCGGCATCCGCCGACATGCCCTGGCCGTCGTCCGAGATCGTCAAGGCGTAATGCGTGGCATCGAGCGGCCGCATGTTGACCCGGATGGTCCCCGCTTGTCCCGGGCCAAAGGCGTGTTTCAACGCATTGGTGACCAACTCCACAACCAGCAGCGACAACGCCGTCAGGCGTGTCAGATCGAGTTTCGCCGGCACGAAATCGACCACGCAGGTCACCTCGCGCGCACCGCTCGAGTCCAGGACATCGTTGCAGATCTCCTGCAGATAGGGGCCGATGTCCACGTCCATCCGGCCGGGATCGTGCAGCATGCGGTGGATCCGGGAGATGGTCTGCAGCCGCGCCTGCGCCTCGTCGAGGATCCCGATCGCGCGGCTGGGATCGGCGATCGCCTGCCGCTTCTGCATCATCAGCAGCCCGGCGATGAACTGGATGTTGTTGGCGACCCGGTGCTGCAACTCCTGGAACAGCACACTCTGGTTGTCGTAAAGGCTTTCGGAAACCGCCCGCTCCTGCCGCAGCCGCTGGGCCGCCTCATGCATGATGTGGATCAGCGTGATGTCGACCGCGACGATGATCGCGTAGAAGCCGAGCGCGAGCGCAGTCTGATAGCCGGAGCCCGGAATGAAGACGGACCAGGCGAGCAGGCCGGACAGCACGGCGCAGAGCACGCCCGGCCCGAAGCCGCAGAAGAACGCCGTCAGAATGACGGCCGGGAAGAAGGTCAGATAGGGAAACCCGTCCGGAAGCGTATCGACGAGAGCGAGCCGCAGCACGAAGGCAATGAATGTCGCACCGATGGCGATCGCGTAACCGAGCAGAGCACGCCGGCGGAGCTTTTCAGTGGCGTCGGCGGCGCGCAGATAGAATGGAGCGTGCGGGAGCTTTTTGGTCACGGGACACTTGAGCGGGGACGGACAACCGCGCGGGATAACGCGGGGCCCTCCCGGCCGGGAACCCGCCGCACACGCATGGGATGAGCTGCTGACCTGCATCAGCGGATGGCGGCGGAATATCAGCTCCGCTGCCCTGCATCATAGCACCAACTCGCGGCCGCTGAAGGTGCAGAAGTGCACATTTTGCCGCATTGCGGCCGGCTCCGGCCCGCCCCGATGCCGATCGGAGCCCTGCCCATCACAAGCCGTGGCCGAGCCGCAAAGGCTCGGCCAGCTTCAGGCTTGGTTGCGGCGATGCCGCTACGCCGCGTCGCGGTGCGAAGCAATGATGTGGTCGGCGGCGCGGCCCGTCACCTCGGCCATGTGGTCGAACTGTCGGGTGAAGCTGCCTGCGCCGGCGGTGGCCGAGCGTAGTTCGACGATCAATTCGCCGATCTCCGCCTCCGGCATCATGGCGCGGACGCAGTCCCAGCCCGGCCAGCCGTCGCGGGTGTCGAACGACAGGATCTGGCCGCGCCGTGCCGACAGAATCGCGTTGATCCTGGCGGTCGCCTCGGTCGGACAGACGATCTCGACGGTGTGGATCGGCTCCAACAGCACCGGCTGGCACTGCGGCAGTCCTTCGCTGACACCGACCCTTGCAGCGGTCCGGAACGCAAGATCGGACGAGTCGACGCTGTGATAGGAGCCGTCGGTGAGCGTGACCGCAACATCGATCACGGGAAAGCCCAGCGGCCCCCGTGCCAAGGCGTCGACCACGCCCTCTTCCACCGCCGGGATGTAGTTGCGCGGCACCGCGCCGCCGACCACCTTCTCGGTGAACTGGAAACCTTCGCCGCGCGGCAGTGGCTTGATATCGAGCACGACGTCGCCGAACTGGCCATGGCCGCCGGACTGCTTCTTGTGCCGGCCGCGCTGGGTGATCGGCTTGCGGATGGTCTCCTGATAGCCGATCGCAGGCGCCTGCGATTTGACATGGACGCCGAAACGGTCGCGCAGCCGCTCCAGCGCGACGCGGAGATGCATCTCGCCCTGCCCCCACAGCACCGTGTCATGGGTGCGCGGGTTCTGCACCATGGTCAGCGACGGATCCTCCTCGTGCAGCCGCTGCAGGGCCTGGCCGAGCTTGACGTCGTCCTTGCGGTCGAGGGCGGCGATCGAGAGCGCCAGCACCGGCGGCCATGGATCGATCTTGACCAATGCCTGCGGCGCCGTCTTGCCGGTCGCGATCGTGTCGCCAGTCTTGACCACGTCGAGCTTGCCGAGCGCGACCGTATCGCCGGCCTCCGCAGCGGCGCGCTTGCTGTCATAGGCACCGGTCGCGGCGAGGATGCCGGAGATGCGCGCGGCCTCGCCGGAAGCGGCATGCAGCGTGGCGCCGTCGTCGAGATGGCCGGACAGCACCCGCGTCAGGGACAGCTTGCCGCCGTGCTGCAGATGCAGCGTCTTGAAGACGTAGCCGAGCGCCTCCTTGGTCTCCGTCACGCCGAACCGCTTTGCAGTCTCCGCGATGCCGGGCGCCTCGTGGCGCAGCGCCTTCATCAGCCGGAGCACCCCGTTTTCGCGCAAGGCCGAGCCGAGCAGCACCGGGCAGATCAGGCCATCGCGCAATTCGCGCGCGAGATCATCGAACACCGCATCGCGCGGCGGCGGGATGTCCTCCAGCAGCTGCTCCATCAGCGAATCGTCGTGATCGGCGAGCTTCTCCAGCATCGAGAACCGCGCCTCCTTCTCGCGGTCGAGATTGCCGCCCTCGAGCGCAATCACCTCGGACGCCTTGTGCTCGCGATAGATGAAGGCGCGTTCCAGCGCGAGATCGACGAAGCCCTCGATCAGTTCGCCGTTCCAGATCGGGATCTGGCGCAGCACCAGCGGCACGCGCGACGCCGGCTGCAGGGTTGCGAGCGTCTCTCTGATGCGCGCATTGGCGCGGTCGATCTTGTTGAGAAACAGGAAGCGCGGAATCCGCAGCTCCTCGAGCTCGCGCAGGATGATCTGCAATTGCGGCAGCTTCTTCTCATCCGCCTCGCAGACCACGATCGCGGCATCGACCGCTGGCAGCGCCGCGCGCATGTCGTGCGCGAATTCGATCGAGCCGGGACAGTCGAGGAATGTGTAGCTGTCGCCCATGAAGGTGGTCGTCGCCGCCGTCATTGCGACGCTCATCTTGTGATGACGCGCCTCCGCGCTGGCATCGCCGACGGATGTGCCGGCATCGACGCTGCCGGCGCGCGGAGTCGCGCCCGTCCGTGCCAGGATCGCCTCCAACAGGGTGGTTTTACCGCTTTGGAAAGGGCCCACCAGCGCAATGCACCGTGGACCTCGGGGACTTCTCAGGTCTTGTCCCATTCGCCGCCTCCTCATTGTGGAGCTCGGCCCTTGATTGGGTCGGCAAAGCCGAATGCTCTGCCTGGTCTGCCGCTTTGGCAAGCAGGAGACCCGCGAAAAACGTTGCTGCACTGCGGAGAACGCACCGTTCTTCCCGCACGATAGCGGGAAGAGCGGTGGTCACGGCAAAGGCAGGATCAACGTCCCGGGCGCAATTCGAGACTTTCCAGACCGGCTGATACCGCCAGCCCCACTTGTCCCTGGACGCTCAGCGGCTGCAGCGCGATCGAATTGGCCGAGCCGCCGATCAGCACGTTGCCGCCGAGCCCGACGCCGACCGAGGCCGATCCCTGCGCGCCTGCATAGTCCCCCGAGAGATCGCCCGCCCCGAGCCGCGCCACCGGCGCATAGACCACCCAGGCCAGCAGCGATTCCTGGGTGATGCCGAGATCGACGCCCACCTTGCGGATGGTCGCGACGTAGCGATCCTCCGGCAGCCCGTCGGCGCGCAGCACGCAGCCGAGATGGGTGACCGAACCGACGATGAAGCCGATGCTGGCGCCACCGCGGCATTCGAGCACGCCGACGCGTACGCGATCTTGCGCCTGGGCGGCGCCGGCCATGCAGAGAACCGCAGCAGTGAGCCCGGCGAGGAGGGTCGAGCGCATGAAGAAACTCCGGCTGAGATGAAGGTGTGATGCAGACCCGTCGACCGAACCATGATCACGAGCTGTCACATCTATGGCACAAGCCGTACCGCCGCACCAGATTTGCCACTGAGGCTCAGGCGCCGCGGCCGTTGTCGCGAACGCTGTTGCGACGGGTTCGCTGCAGACGGGTCGACGCTCAGCGATAGAAGCGCGAGAAGTAGGACGATGAACGGCTCGGGCTCGGATGCATCGGCAGCAGCGGCATGAGCTCGACTTCGGTAACGCCCGCCGCCAGATTGATGCCGGTCTGCCCCTGGAGACTGATCGGCTGCAATGCGGTCGTGCGGCCAGAATCACGAAACAGCAAGCTGCCGCCAAAGCCGACCAGAGCGGCAGCGTTGGCGGTCAGGCCGCCATAGCGGCCGCGCAGCTCACTGCGACCGAAATCGTTGACGGGTGCGTTGACCGCCCACGCCATCCTGGTCTCGTCGGTCAGCCCGAGATCAAGACCATAGCGGCGGACCTTGGCGACATAGCGCTCCGGCTGGCGGCCCTCGCTGCGAAACACGCAGCGCAGTCGAGCCTGGGACATCACGAGCTTGCCCGAGGTCCTGCGCCCCTCGCATTCGAGCACGCCGGCCCGCATGGGCCGGGCTGCATGGGCCTGCGCGAGCGGGGCGAGCACCCCGAGCAACACGATCGACAGCACGAGCAGCCGCATCCCACTCCAACCCCAAGCCAGCACACTTGCCGCCCGACAAGAGAAAGGCGCCATGTTGAAAACATGGCGCCTTTTGGTGCGGAACTTGGCTGCAGGAGAATCGAGAGCGGCTGTTGCCGGATTACCTCAGATTGCCGCAGAACCTCTGGATGCGCTTGCAGGCCTCCTCGAGATCCGACGTCTTGGTGGCGTAGGAGATGCGGAACGCCGGGCCGAGGCCGAAGGCCGAGCCGTGCACCACGGCCACGCCCTCGGTTTCCAGCAACTCGGTGACGAATGTCTCGTCATTGTCGATGACCTTGCCGGACGGCGCGGTCTTGCCGATCGTGCCGGCGCAGGACGGATAGACATAGAACGCGCCTTCGGGCCGCGGGCATTCGATGCCGCTCGCCTGGTTCAACATCGACACCGCCAGATCGCGGCGCTCCTTGAACACCTTGTTGTTCGCCGGGATGAAATCCTGCGGACCGTTCAAGGCCTCCACGGCCGCCCATTGCGCGATCGAGCACGGATTCGAGGTCGACTGCGACTGGATCGTCGCCATGGCCTTAATGAGGTTGGCCGGGCCGCCGGCATAGCCGATGCGCCAGCCGGTCATGCAATAGGCCTTGGAGACGCCGTTCACGGTCAGCGTACGGTCGAACAGCGACGGCTCGACCTGCGCCGGAGTCGTGAAGACGAAGTCGTCATAGACGAGGTGCTCATACATGTCGTCGGTCATGATCCAGACATGCGGATGCTTGACCAGCACCTCGGTGAGCGCCTTCAGTTCGGCCTTGGTATAGGCGGCGCCGGTCGGGTTCGACGGCGAGCACAGGATCAGCCATTTGGTCTTCGGCGTGATCGCCTTCTCCAGCGCCTCCGGCTGCAGCTTGAAGCCATGGGCGGCCGTGCAGACCACCGGCACGGGCTCGCCGCCGGCGAGCGCCACCATCTCCGGATAGCTGACCCAATACGGCGCCGGGATGATCACCTGGTCGCCCGGATTGATGGTCGCCATCAGTGCATTATAAAGCACCTGCTTGCCGCCGACGCCGACGATCACCTGGTTCGGCTTGTAGGTGAGCCCGTTCTCGCGCTGGAACTTGCCGATGATGGCTTCCTTCAGCTCAGGGATGCCGTCGACCGCGGTGTACTTGGTCTTGCCAGCCTGGATCGCCTTGATGGCGGCGTCCTTGATGTTGTCAGGCGTGTCGAAATCCGGCTCGCCGGCGCCGAGGCCGATGACATTGCGCCCCGCCGCTTTGAGGACACGCGCTTTATCCGTGACCGCGATGGTCGCGGACGGCTTAACACGGTCGAGCGCAGCGGCGAGAAAGGACATCATCAGCTCCTATGCAGGCGTCGTGGATCACCCCATTCGGGCCACGACCGGTCATGTCAGGGAAACGCCTGCTTTTAAGGCCCGCAGCGCGGCATCGCAAGAAGCTTGGGCACATGGCTCCCAAGACTTTAGAGAACGTTAAAGCCGCCCCGCTAGGCTGCCTGAACGATTGTCCATTTCTTCAGGCCGAGATGACCGATATCGGGTGCGCCCTGCGATCCGGCGACTGGCTGACGGCCGCGCGGATCAAGTCCTACAGCTGGATCCTGCTGGCCTTCACCATGGCCACGATCGCCGGCTGGATCGCGCTGTCCGACGGACTGATCGACCGTCACGGCAAGCCGATCGGCACGGACTTCTCCAACGTCTATGCGGCAGGCGTGCTGACCCTTCAGGGCAAGGCGGCTGACGCCTACGATCCGCCGCTGCAGCACGCGACGGAAAAGGCCGTCTTCCATGGCCGGGACGTGCCGTTCTTCGGCTGGCACTATCCGCCGTTCTTCTTCGCCGTCGCCGCCATCACCGCCATGCTGCCCTATGCCGGCGGGCTCGCGCTGTGGGTGGTGTCGAGCCTGCTTGCCTACCTTGCCGTCATGCGCGCGATCCTGCCGCGCCCCGAGACGCTGCTGGTTTCAGCCGCGTTCCCGGCGGTGTTCGTAAACATCGGCCATGGGCAGAACGCCTTCTTCACGGCGGCACTGCTCGGTGGTGCGCTGCTGCTGATCGAACGCAGGCCGTGGGTGGCCGGAATTCTGATCGGGCTTCTCGCCTACAAGCCGCAATTCGGCATGCTCATCCCTGTGGCTCTCGTCGCAGGCGGACGCTGGTCGACGATCACGGCAGCCGGCATCACCGTCTCCGCCCTGGTTGTGATCAGCTTTGCTGCGCTCGGCGGCGATGTCTGGCACGCCTTCTTTCAGTCCATGACGTTCACACAGAACGTGGTGCTCGAACAAGGCGGCACGGGCTGGGAAAAGATCCAGTCGGCGTTCTCAGCCGCGCGCCATTGGGGCGCCGATGTCAAGACCGCCTACACGGTGCAGACCATCATGGCCCTGTCGCTCGCGACCGGCCTCGCCTGGCTGTGGCGGAGCGAAGCGGCCTTCGATCTCAAGGCTTCGGCGCTGGCAAGCGCAAGCCTGCTGGCAACCCCCTATGTGCTCGACTACGACCTCGTGGTCACGGCGGTCGCGATCATCTTCTTCGTTCGTCACGGCCTCGCATGCGGCTTTCGCGACTATGAGATCAGCGCGCTCGGCGCAGCCTGGATCGTGCCGCTGCTGTCGCGTAGCGTCGCCGGGCTGACCACGGTGCCGCTCGGCCTCATGGTGCTGATCGCGCTGTTCGCCCTCACTCTGCTCCGCGCGCAGGGTGATCGCGCCTCCGAGATCAGCGGACACGCGCGCATCGCACAAGCGTGATCTCGATTGTTTGACGCTGTTGGAAAGTTGTTGTCTGCGCGTGCACTGCAGTAGCGCTTTTCGACTTTTTCCATCCGCCGGCTCTTGCGGCCTCGGCCCTTCGGCATCATTGTCTGGCCGCATTGCGGGACGATCTGGCGTCCGAATGCATGATTCTGCGACTGAACGATTCCTCGAACTCGATATTGGCCGGATGTACAAGCTCTATTCCATGCAGCGCTCAGGCAATAGCTACAAGGTTCGCCTTGCGCTGGCGTTGCTGAACGCGCCCTATCAGGCGATCGAGATCGACATTCTGCGCGGGGAGAGCCGCACACCTGAATTCCTCGCCAAGAATCCCAGTGGCCAGGTGCCCCTGCTCGAGGTCGGAGAGGATCGTTACATCGCCGAGTCCAATGCGATCCTGTGGTACGTCGCCGGCGGCACGCCGCTGGTGCCGGAATCGCGCATCGAGCGCGCCGAGGCGCTGCAATGGATGTTCTTCGAGCAGCACGCGCTGGAGCCCAACATCGGGGCTGCCTATTTCTGGCTGCTGCTGGTGAAGGGCGGGCGCGACCTGCAGACACATGCACTGGAGGACTGGATGGAGCGCGGCTATGCAGCGCTGCAGGTGATGGAGAATCATCTCAAGACCAACGACTACTTCGCAGCCAGGCAGCTGACCGTCGCCGACATCGCTCTCTACGGCTACACGCATGTGGCCGACCGCTGCGACTTCGATCTGTCGACCTTTCCAAGAATCCGCAGCTGGCTGCGGCGGGTCGAGCAGGCGCCGGGCTTCGTCGCCATGGATTGGCAACCGGCGATGATCGACTCCGCCGGCATCGCCGCCGATTACGATTGAGCGGACACCGATCGCGCGAGATCCGTAAGACTACCGACCGCCCGTAGAATAGCGGAGAAAACACACGGAATGGTGGGAACAAATACCGCCAGCGCCATTGTTTTGCCGCTTTTGGCCCGCCACCGCCGCATTCCTGCCTGTCATTACTGCAGAATTTACCTCCGCGAGTGATTCGCTCGCGCATGTAGGGGTGAGGGATTCGAGGTCATGTATGGGTGGCATCGTGCTTCCGTTCCGAGTCTGTCAGGGATCCGAGGTCATTCCTCGCTGTCCCTGCTTGAACGTCCCGACGGCTCGTTTCGCGCCGGCGGCTTTCACGGCAATGCAACGCTGACTCTGTCGCCGCGGCTGACCAGCATCGTCGCCGCCTGCATCGCAGCTGGCACGCTATCGCTGGGCATAAGCATCGTCACCATCGCGACGCTCTCCATCCGCGCCCTGATGTCGACTTAGCCGCAGACTTTTTTGAAAACCCTTCGCAGTTTTCGCGACAACAGGCGATGATTGTCTCGCGCTCCAAATGGCGATGAAATCAACGGTCGTAATCGTTGCCGTGACCCTGGCACTCGCGATCCTGCTGGCGGCGTCACTGCTGATCCTGATCGAGCGGAAGGGCGAGCTTTCGCTCTCTCCGCTCAGTGAAGGCGGCGGAACGGTTCAAGCGCAACTGACGCAGTTTCCAACAGAGAACGGACTTACTGATTGATCATGGATTGATCACAAGCGATGCAGGACGTATCGAGAGAGCCTTTGGCATAGCAACCGATGGCGGCTCATTGATGCATTCCTCTCCCATGATACGTGCCATCGCGCACGAGGACTATGATCGCTGGCTGCCTTTGTGGGACGGCTATAACAGCTTCTATGGCCGTTCGGGACCGACCGCGTTGCCGCCCGAGGTGACCGCGACAACATGGGCGCGCTTCTTCGATGCTGATGAGCCGGTGCATGCGCTGGTGGCCGAGCAGGACGGCAAGCTGATCGGTCTCGTTCATTACCTGTTTCACCGCACCACCACGACGATCGCACCGATCTGCTATCTCAACGACCTGTTCACGAGCGAAGCCGCACGCGGCAAGGGTGTCGGTCGCGCGCTGATCGAAGCGGTCTACACAGAGGCGCGGCGGGCCGGCTCTCCGCGGGCGTATTGGCAGACGCACGAGACCAACACCACAGCCCAGGCGCTCTACAACAAGGTCGCCGAGCGCTCGGGCTTCATCGTCTATCGCAAGACGTTGTAGACCCGCTGTCATGCAATGGTCACGTCACGGGCCTACCCTTCAAGGGGCGCCTGATCACCCCCCGTCACCGATCACGCGTTCAGCGGTCCCCGTCAGTCGCCGTCTCTGACCGGGGCCGCATTTTTTTGCGTGAAGGGATTGCCTCAGCCGAATGCGATCCCGAGCGACGTCCTACTTCTTTCCGCCGACCGTCTGGCGCACCTCGAAGCCTTCGAACTGCGGCGGTCCGAGATAAAGCGGCTTGTTGTCCCCGGCCCCTTTATGGGCAGCACGGAAGGCTTCCGACTTGGTCCAATCCTCGAAGGCAGCTTTCGACGCCCAGATCGTGTGCGAGGCATAGAGCGTGTGGTCCTCGGCCTCCGGTCCCTTCAGCAGATGAAACTCGACAAAGCCGGGCACCTTGTCGAGATGGCTGTCGCGCGACAGCCAGACCTGCTCGAAGGCAGACTCCGAGCCCTTGGCGACGCGAAAACGATTCATGGCGATGAACATGCTGATCTCCTGGATGATGTGCCGCTGCGTTCAGGAATAGCAGACTTCGCCGCGCGATGCGCCTGCGGCGATCGTCGGCCATTGCGAGAGGCTCGGATGGGGCGTCCCGCTTTACGCCACCAGCCCCTTGATCGGCTTCACGGCAGCACTGTCCGGAAACACGCTCTCGCCGAGCGCGCGCTCGCCGAGGCCGAGATGATCGGCGAGCACGCCCTTGAAAACCGCGCGCAGATCCGTCGTCGGCGCGAGGTCGCGGCCCTGATAGAGGCTCGCGGTCTTGAGTGTCGGCCACTCGGCGATCACCCGGCCGCCCTTGACTGCGCCGCCGGCCAGCAGCGCGATGGTGCCGGTGCCGTGATCGGTGCCCTGGGTGCCGTTGATCTTCGCGGTGCGCCCGAATTCGGTGGCGACGACGACCACCGTATCGCGCCAGCGCGCGCCCAGCCCGCTCTCGAATTCGGCGAGCGCGCCATCGAGGCCCGACAGCAATTGCGCCAGCCGGCCGACCGCGCCGCCTTCATTGGCATGGGTGTCCCAACCGTCGAACGCCAGCGCCGCGATGCGCGGACCATCATCCGCGGCCATCAGCTTCGCCGCGCCGCGCGCCACCTGGCGCATCGCCGCGATCTGGTTGCCGCCCGGCTTCGGCTTCATGTCGTCGCCGAACGCGACCTTCTCCAGCTTCAGCCCTTGCGACAGCGCCGCCGCCAGCGCGGGATCACGATGCGTATAGAGCTCGACCAGCCGCATCGCGGTGTCGTCGTCGGCTTGCGGCAACGTCACCGGCGCCCAGCCGACGGTCGGCGCGGCACCGCGCAGCACCAGCGGCGCGGTCGGCCCGACCGCGAGCGCGCTCGACACCCGCACGCCACGCGGCAATGCCTCCAGGGCGCGGTTGAGCCAGCCGGACTGCACCCGGCCGGGCCCTGCGAAGCCGCTTTCGAGCACATCCTGGCCATCGAAATGCGAGCGCTCGCGATAGGGCGTCGCGACCGCATGGATCACCGCGGCCTGCTGGTCGCGATACATGCGCCCAAATTCCGGCATCGACGGATGCAGCGCGAAGAACGCATCCAGCGGCAGCGCCGGATGCGGCCCGTCGGCGGTCAGCGCGATCGCGCCATGCAGCCCGGCATAATCGGGATCGCCGATCGGCGCGACGGTAGCGAGCCCGTCGAGCGCGCCGCGCAGGATCACCACGATCAGCCGCGGATCGCGCTGATCGGCGGCGCGGGCGAATTTCGGCAGATAGGCCCAGGCCGCAAAGGAGGCGCCGGCCAGCAGCACGTGGCGCCGCGAGCTCAACAGCGTCGTCCTGATCTGCTCCATTGTCATCTCCTCTGGAATTCCGGCGACATCAGCAGCAGCGCCAGCGCCTGCTGGCGCTGTTCGGCGCGCTCGATCGTGCGCCTTGTATCGGCGGAGGCGGCGTCGCCCGCGACGAGCTCCAGCATGTCGCGCGGATCGAGATTGTTGCCGAGACGCGACGCGAGCTGCGCCGAGAGGTCGAGCCGCAGCTTCATGCCTTCGGGCGCCGCCCACATCGCATTGGTGTCGGCAAATCCGTTCGGCCCCGCCGGCGCCCACAAGGGCTGGCCGAGCGTATTCAGAGCGTTGAGATAGAAGCCGGGATCTTCAGGCACGCGCGACAGCAGCCGGCCGCCTGCGATCAGGAACTCGTAAGGCGAGCGGATCTTGGTCAGCGGTGCCGACCAGGCTTCGTCGGCATCGATCAACGCCGATGTCACCGCCCTGAGATCGCCGTCGTGGGTCTTGAACACCGCTTCGAGGCGCGCCACCAGCGCAGGCGGCGGATCGTCGGCCACGAAGTGGCGCGCGAGCTTGGTGGCGATGAACTTCGCGGTCGAGGGATGACGCGCGATGTCGGCGAGCGCCGCCTCGCCCTGGGCCACGCCGTCATCCGGATAGACCTTGCCGAGCAGGGTCTGCGGCCCCGGCTGATGCGCATTGGCGTTGAAGACGAAACTGCCGGGGGCTGCGTTGCGGCTGTTGCGCCCGGCAAAGCTCCAGCCGGTGATGATGCGCGCCAGCGATGTCACGTCTTCCTGGGTGTAGCCGCCGCCGACGCCGAGCGTATGCAGCTCCATGATCTCGCGCGCGAGATTTTCGTTCAGACCACGCTTGCGGTTCTGCCCGGCGCGCGAGTCCGGTCCGAGCGATTCCTGGTTGTCGAGGAAGAACAGCATCGCCGGATGCTGCTCGACCGCCTTGAGCATGTCGGCGAAGCGCCCGAGCACATGCGGCCGAATCGCCTCGCGCTCGAACGCCCCCGCCCACATCCGCGCCAGCTCGCCCTTGCCGGCCGAGATGCAGAAATGGTTCGACCAGAACGCCACCAGGCGTTCCGTCACGCCGCAATCGGCCAGCACCGCGCGCTGCAGCCGCGCCAGCGCCTCGGTGCGGAAGGTCTTCTGGACAACGTTGGGCGGCTGCTGCGGCTGCGGCTTGGCTTGGACCGCCTGCATCGCCGGCGCGGCCTCGCCAGCCTGAGGCGACAGGCTTGCCGCCTGCGGGGCGGCGGGCGACGGCGACGCCATCGGCAGATCGGCGCCAGTGGCCGGCGGGTTGCGCGCCTGGCCCGGCTGCTCCGGCGACGCATCTGACTTGGCGGCGGCTTCGCGCGCCCGCTTGACCTCATCCTGATAGGCAAACACGGCCTCGGCGAGGACAGGCGTCGCCTGCAGGCCGGGCAGTTCCAGGAGCGCGCCATTCGGACGGGCCAGCTCGGCCTTGACGAAGCCGCGCGGATCAGACGCCGCATTCATCAGATCGCCGGAGGCGCCGCCGCGCGCGCCGAAGCCGAAGCGGTTCAGCGCGATCAGAGCGCCTTGTGGATCACGCGCCATGGCAAATCCTCATCAGCGAGCCCCCTTGCGCAGATCATCGCGGGGAGCGTGCTCATGCCGCATCCAGACTGCGATAGCGCGGCAGATTGTCACGGACTATACTTGCCGGAGCAGATGAACCGGACATGAAAAGGACTGCCGGGACGTGGTTCCGAACATGACAAATCGTTTAGCAAAGGTTACCGCGCGGCAATTGAGCTGCGAGTCGTGTGGCGCGGAATTCACCTGCGATCCCGGCGGCGCATGCTGGTGCTTCGAGGAAACCGTGCGCCTGCCGCTGCCGGCCGGCGGACAGAGCCGGTTCAAGGACTGCCTGTGCGCGCGCTGCCTGGCCAGGTTGGCGGGCGAAGCGGAGCCGCGCTCATGACGCGCTGGCACGTCGAAGCCGTTTTGCTCGACATGGACGGAACACTGCTCGACACCGAGCAGGTCTACCTCGAGGCATCGATCGCAGCGCTGAATGCGCTCGGCTATCACGACGGCGTTGTCGAGCTCTGTCACGCGATGATCGGAATTCCCGGGCCTGACAACGAGCGCACCTTGCGCGACCATTTCGGCGACAACTTTCCGCTCGTCGAAGTCAACCGCCTGTTTGCCGCCAAGACCGCCGAGATCCTGCAGGCCGGCATGCCGCTGAAGCGCGGCGTCATCGATCTGCTCGATGCGATCGACGCCGCCGGCCTGCCCAAGGCGGTCGTGACCTCGTCGTCGCGCAACACGGCCGCCGAGCATCTTCGCCTGGCCGGCATCGATCATCGGTTCGATGCGGTATTGACCCGGGACGATGTCAGTCGCGCCAAGCCGCATCCGGATCTGTATCTGCTCGCCGCGCAACGCCTCGGCACGCGCGCGCCAGCCTGCGTGGCGATCGAGGATTCCAATCCCGGCGTCGCTGCGGCGCATGCTGCGGGCGCGATCACGCTGATGGTGCCGGACATCGTGCCACCGACCGATCGCTCGCGCGCGACATGCGTGGCGGTGCTGCCGCATCTCGACGCCGTCCGCGAACTGCTCGGAGAGCGCCTGCAGCTGGCATCGCCGACATGACTATTATCTAGCTGCTTCGGCGCGCAGCGGCCCGCTTGCGCGTCGGCCCCGATCGCGAACGCTGCGGCAGGGCCGCGGCAACCAGCGACCGCGCCGCCTCGCCGGCACTCTCCATGTAGCTGGCGTCCCGGTGCAGCAGCACGACCGCGAACGATCCGTCGAGCAGCAGCAGCATCTGCCGCGCGAGCTCGGCGGCGCCGCTGATCCCTTCGGCTTCGAACACTGCCTGCAGCCAGGCCTCGAACTTCTTCTTGTGCGCGGCGCCGATTCGGATCGCGGGATGACCGGGCAGATTGGCCAGCTCCGCCGTCGTGCGCAGGAAGCCGCAGCCGCGCCATTTGGGATGCCGCGCGGCGCGCGCAAGCTGCCGGAAGAGACCGGCCAGCTTGTCGGGCAGCGCTCCCGGGGTCTCCTCGAACCAGCGCTTGAACAGCTCCAGATTGGGCTGGTCGCGCGCCGCCAGATAGGCCGCGACCAGATCGTCCTTGCTGCGGAAATGATAGTACAGAGTCTTCTTGGTGATCGCTGCCTTCTCCGCCACCGCATCGACGCTGACGGCGCGGATGCCTTCGGCATAGAACAGCCGGCTCGCGGCGGCGAGGATGCGCGTCCGGGTCGCCTCGGAGGAACGGGTCATGACGGCACCTTAAGTATACTGACCAGTGAATATACGTTGAGCGTCACGGCGCCTAGTCTCCCGGCGTTCGCTGCCAGCGCGCGAGGAGCCGCCATGACCGACACCGTTCTGCTCGACATCACCGACCGCATCGCCCTGCTCACCCTCAATCGTCCGGAGCGCCTCAACGCGCTCAGCTACCGATTGATCGACGCGCTGATGGCCATGCTCGACCGCATCGAGACCGACGCCGGCGTCAGGGCGATCATCCTCACCGGCGCCGGCGACCGGGCGTTCTCGGCCGGCGCCGACATCCACGAATTCGCCGCGAGCGTCGGCGATGGCCGCAGCGTCGCCTTGCGCGACTTCGTCCGCCGCGGCCAGGCCATGACATCGCGATTGGAGGCCTTCCCGAAGCCGATCATTGCCGCGGTCAACGGGCTCGCCTTCGGCGGCGGCTGCGAGATCACGGAGGCCGTGCATCTGGCGGTCGCGAGCACGCGCGCCAGCTTTGCCAAGTCGGAAATCCGCCTCGGCATGCCTCCGACCTTTGGCGGCACGCAGCGGCTGCCGCGGCTGGTGGGCCGCAAGCGCGGCCTCGAACTGCTGCTGACCGGCGACGCGATCCCGGCGCAGCGCGCAGCGGAGATCGGCCTCGTCAACGCGGTCGTGCCACACGACCAGATGTTGCCGGCCGCGCGCGAACTGGCCCAGCGCATCATCCGCCATGGCCCCGAGGCCGTCACGAGCGTCATCACCGCCGCGACCCGCGGGCTCAACATGGCCATCGGCGAGGGGCTTCAGGTCGAAGGCGAGCAGTTCGGGCGCCTCGTCGGCGGTCGCGAACTGGAGCATGGATTGGCGGCGTGGCGCGAACGAAGGCCGCGCGCGTCGCTCTAGACCGGATAGCCCGGCGAGTTGCGGGCCAATCCGTCGAACGCGTCGAGCAGCCGCTCGCGCCAGGCGTAGACGCTGTCGGTCTCCTCCAGCAGCCGGAACGGGCTTACCACTCGCGCCCATTGGAAGCCGCCGAACACGATGTAATCGGCATAATTGGGCGCGTCGCCGCCGAGGAAGGGCTGCGTCTTCAGCGTCTGGCGCAGCGGCTCCAGCGACTTGCGGAACCCCACGACCGCCTGGTCGCGCGGCGCCATGATCTCTTCGAGACGCTTGCCGAACCGCGCCTCGCGCGACTGACGGAAATAAGCGGCGTCGACGGTGGCCAGGTTGTTCGGAATATCGGCAATGATGAGCGGGAAAATGCCGCCGACGATGGCGATGTCGCCCCACGCGTTGAGGAACCGCGCCATCGCGCGGCCGCCGGCGCCACCGAACAGCGACGGCCGGTCCGGATAGGTGTCCTCCAGATAGGTCGCGATGATCCAGGAATCGGCCACCGCGCGATCGCGGTCGAGCATCACGGGCACCTTCTCCGATCCGTACGGCGCCAGCGCGCTCTTCTCGGTGAAGCGCCAGGGGATCGACTCCGCGCTCAAGCCCTTATGGGCCAGGGCCAGCCGCGAGCGCCAGCAGAACGGACTGAATGGGCGGCCAGCATCGGTGCCGACAAGTTCGAACAGCTTCAGTGCCATGTCTTCGGTACCATGTCCCGGCCTCTCCCCGTGTCACGGCGTTTTCTAGCCGATGCAGCGGCCATTGTCGCGCAACAGCTGCGCGCCCGCCGCGGTGACCGCGACGACCAGCCCTGCGCCGCCGATGGCCGTGCGGGTCACATAGCCGGCGTCGGCCGCATCCTCCCAGATCGTCAGCCGGGGACAGCTTGTGCGCCAGGTCTCGATCACCTCGGCATGGCGGCGCGGCGCGCGCGCGACCCATTCGACGAAGTCCAGCACCAGGGGATCCACATTCGTGCTCATGCTGTCCTCATTCGGCTGCAATGGACCGCTGGGCGATCAGCATCAGCCAGCCGGCATAAAGAATGTAGTAGCTCGCCACGACCGTGATGATGCGGTTCGCCCAGGTCCTGAACTGCTGCTCGCTCATCGACTCCAACAGCCGCCGCGCCAGTGTCGTGCCGAGCATCGAGGCCATCACCGCGATCATCGCGAGCATGGGGTCGAGACTGGCGGCCTGATCGATGATGCCGCCGAAATAGATCAGCTTGGTCAGGTGGCTTGCGACCTGGCACGTGGCCTTCGTCGCAACGATCGACCTGCGGTCGAAGCGCGCGCCGAGAAAGAAGGTATCGAGCAGCGGACCGGACACGCCGGTCATCAGCATCAGCCCCATGCAGATCGTGCCATAGATCGCACCCTGCCAGACACTGTCCGGATCGGGCCTGAGTCCGGCCGGCAACAGCCGCGCCATGAATGGCGTGACGCCGAGCAGCAGCAGCGCCACCGGCTTGTCCGGCACGTAGCGCACCAGCGCCCAGAGGCCGAGCGCCAGCGCGCAGCCGATCAGATACACCGCGACCGGCCGCCAGCGGATATGGCGGCGCCACAGCACCGCGCGCCAGCCATTGGACGCCATCTGGGTGATCGCATGCAGGACCATGGCCGCCGGCAGCGGCAGGATCGCGAGCAGAACACCGATCAGGATCAGCCCGCCGGCCATGCCGAACAGACCCGACAGAAAGGCCGTTGCCACCATCAGTAATCCGAGCGCTGCAATCAGGACGGGCGACATGGCTGATCTCCTCTGCAAGCGAGGATGTCGCACTGGCGGCCGCGGCACAAACCGAGTTATCTTGCCCTCCATCAGTTTTCCTGAGGGCTGGCATGCGGCGGCTTCTGTTTCTGAACGGCATCAAGGCATTCGAGGCGGCAGCCCGCACCGGCAGCTTCGCCGCGGCGGGCACCGAGCTCAACGTCTCGGCCGCCGCGATCAGCCGCATGGTCAACCTGCTGGAGCAGCGCCTCGGCGTCGTCCTGTTCGAGCGCAAGGCCAACCGGCTGGCGCTCACCGCGGCCGGCCGCGCCTATCAGAGCGGGCTCACCCCGATCTTCGACGCGTTGTCCAGCCTGACCGCGCAGATCATGGCGCCGTCGTCGATGCGCGTGCTGACGCTGGGCGTCGGACCGACCTTCGCGATGAAATGGCTGATCCCGCGGCTCGCCGATTTCAGCGAGGAGGAGCCCGACATCGAGGTGCGCATCACCACCGGCGGCGCGGCCGTGCCGTTTGGCGACGATTGGAGCTGCGGCATCCGACTGGGCGATGGCGCCTGGCCGGGGCTCGTCGCCGAACCGCTGTTTGCCGCCGACCTCGTGCCGGTATGCACGCCGCGGCTGGCTGCAACCCTGAAGCGACCGAGTGACCTCAAAGGACCAAGCCTGCTGCGGGTGTCCCATGCCGCCGAGGACTGGTCACTTTGGTTGAAGGCTGCCGGAGTCTCGCGCATCACAGCACGAGGTACGGAGTTTCAGTATTACGGCCATGCGCTGCAAGCGGCTATCGACGGGCTTGGCGTCGCGATGGGCATCCGCCCCTACATCGATGACGATCTCGCCGCCGGACGTTTGGTCGCACCCTTTGCTCTGACGGTGCCAAAAGGCGAGCGTTGGTATCTCGTCTATCGCAGCTTTCAAGCTGGCCAGCGCGACTTCACCGCCTTCCGGCGCTGGATCATGCAGGCGGCGGCACTGTCCGCGACACGGAATTCTCAGCGCAAGGAGGCCAGCAAAAAAGATGCAGCGGTGTGAACCCGTTCACATGTAGTTCGACGTATTAATGCTGTCATCGCCGTTCATCATATCCAGGGCTGGACAATGACGAACTTGTACGAAGATTTTGCCATAGAATCCTTCGAAGCAGGGCGCGGCTTGTGGCACGCACGAATCCGCCGCGTCGATATGTCTCCTGTGGTGATTAATGGTGTTTCGTTTCCCTCGGTCGAGGTCGGCTTTGCATGGTCGGATGCAGATAGGGCCGTGGCCGACGCCAAGAGTCATATCGACCGGTTCCGCACGCGGTGGTCATAGTGCGGCGGATTTGCAGCCGATCCAAGATATCGACCAAACCCCGTGAAAAGACGGATAGCGCGGTACGGAGCAATCTCCGACAGTAGGAGCTTACCGAAGCCACGTCGATCCGAGCATTCATACCCATCATTCGAAATGCCAAGCGTATTGGTAATGCGGACTGCAATTCATGGCTGAGCCTGCCCTCAAACACCTGACCTACTCCGTTCGAACGCGATGCCCTGATTGCGATGGGGAACTGAGCATTCTGAGCGTCATCAATGGCCGCGGCGGTTCCGAGTATTGGGCGCTGCAATGCGTCGCCTGCCAGGGCGTCCATCTCGACATCGTCGAGCCTCCGACCCGTCATTAGCGTCGTCGTGGCGGCGCCCTGCGGCGCCGCCACTCCGTCCGGGGATGATCCGGCACCGCCGGGCGCCCTGCGCCGGCGACTTGTCCACAAGCCGTGCTGCTGCCACCATGCTGTCAGCAAGGTGCTGGCTGTCGTGCAATCGCTCTTTCATGTCGGCGCCTCCGGTCCCATATTCGGCGCATGGCGAAGACCTCCGACACTCCCAAGAAGCCTGGCCGAACTCCGAAATCCAAAGCGCACCGCCCGGACGTGCAGCCGATCGCGCCGGCGCTCGCCGAACTGCTCAACCCCGCCATCAATCGGGGCGAGAGCGGCATCGGTTCCTCAACGGGATTGAAGCCGCCGCCCGACAATTCGTGGGACCGTCGCAGCGGCGGCGAGGCGGCCGCGCATCGTGCCCGCGCGTCGACCAAAGGCAAGGGGGCCGATATCGCCGGCCGCGATGCAGCCGACCATCCGATGCCGCTGCGGCCCAATCCCCCGCCGGCTGGAGCTCGTCCGCTCGCGGCTGCGGACGGCGCCGCCGCGACGCCGGGAGATGACGGGTCGAGCACCACGGATGAAAGCCAGGCGCTGACCGGCCTCGCTGAAGCTCCGCAGGCGACATACGGCACGGCCGCCACCATCCCGACGCTCGATCCCGAGCTGGCGCGGCAGCTCGGGCTGCCGACCGCCGAGGATGACGAGGAGGCGCTGGCGCGACCGCCGCGCAACAAGATGGAGGCGCTGGGGGTCAAGGCCACGGCCGAGGCGCTGGAGGCCCTGATCCGCGAGGGCCGCCCCGAGTTCCGCAGGGACGACGGCTCGCTGAAACTGTGGACGCCCCATCGGCCGCCACGCCCGGACAAGTCGGAAGGCGGCGTCCGCTTCGAGATCAAATCGGCCTACGAGCCCAAGGGCGATCAGCCGCAGGCGATCGCGGAACTGGTCGAGGGCATCAATCGCAACGACCGCACCCAAGTGCTGCTCGGCGTCACCGGCTCGGGCAAGACCTACACCATGGCCAAGGTGATCGAGGCGACACAGCGCCCGGCGATCATTCTCGCCCCCAACAAGACGCTCGCTGCGCAGCTCTATGGCGAGTTCAAGAGCTTCTTCCCGGACAATGCGGTCGAGTACTTCGTCTCGTATTACGACTATTACCAGCCCGAGGCCTACGTCCCGCGCACCGACACCTATATCGAGAAGGACTCCTCGATCAACGAGCAGATCGACCGGATGCGCCACGCCGCGACGCGTGCGCTGCTGGAGCGGGACGACGTCATCATCGTCGCCTCGGTGTCCTGCATCTACGGTATCGGCTCGGTCGAGACCTACACCGCGATGACCTTTGCGCTGAAGAAGGGCGAGCGCATCGACCAGCGCCAGCTGATCGCCGATCTGGTCGCTCTGCAATACAAGCGCACCCAGCACGATTTCACTCGCGGCACCTTTCGGGTGCGCGGCGACGTCGTCGACATCTTCCCGGCGCACTACGAGGACCGCGCTTGGCGGGTGAACCTGTTCGGCGACACCGTCGAGAATATCGAGGAGTTCGATCCGCTCACCGGCCACAAGCAGGACGAGCTCGAATTCATCAAGGTCTACGCCAATTCGCACTATGTCACGCCGCGGCCGACCCTGGTGCAGGCGATCAAGTCGATCAAGCACGAGCTCAAGATCCGGCTCGACCAGTTGCACGCCCAGGGCCGCCTGCTGGAGGCGCAGCGGCTGGAGCAGCGCACCACCTTCGACATCGAGATGATGGAAGCGACCGGAAGTTGCGCCGGCATCGAGAACTATTCGCGCTATCTGACCGGCCGCCGCCCCGGCGAGCCGCCGCCGACCCTGTTCGAATACGTGCCCGACAATGCGCTGGTGTTCGCCGACGAGAGCCACGTCACCATCCCGCAGATCGGCGGCATGTTCCGCGGCGACTTCCGCCGCAAGGCGACCTTGGCTGAATACGGCTTCCGCCTGCCCTCCTGCATGGACAACCGCCCGTTGCGGTTCGAGGAATGGGACATGATGCGGCCGCAGACGGTGGCCGTCTCCGCGACGCCCGGCGGCTGGGAGCTGAACGAGGCCGGTGGCGTGTTCGTCGAGCAGGTCATCCGTCCGACCGGACTGATCGACCCGCCGGTCGACATCCGTCCCGCCCGCACCCAGGTCGACGATCTGCTCGGCGAGGTCCGCGCCACCGCGCAGAAGGGCTATCGCTCGCTGATCACGGTGCTGACCAAGCGCATGGCCGAGGACCTCACCGAATATCTGCACGAGCAGGGCATCCGCGTCCGCTACATGCACAGCGACATCGACACGATCGAGCGCATCGAGATCATCCGGGACCTCCGGCTCGGCGCGTTCGATGCGCTGGTCGGCATCAACCTGCTGCGCGAGGGCCTCGACATTCCCGAATGCGCGCTGGTCGCCATCCTCGACGCCGACAAGGAAGGTTTTCTGCGCAGCGAGACCTCGCTGATCCAGACCATCGGCCGCGCCGCCCGCAACGTCGACGGCAAGGTGATCCTCTACGCCGACCAGATGACCGGCTCGATGGAGCGCGCCATCGCCGAGACCAACCGTCGCCGCGAGAAGCAGGTCGAGTACAACACGGCCCACGGCATCACGCCGGAGAGCGTCAAGAAGTCGATCGGCGACATCCTCAACTCGGTCTATGAGCGCGACCACGTGCTGGTCGAGACCGGCGGAGGCACCACCACCGACGACGTGATCTCGATCGGGCACAATTTCGAGACCGTGCTGGCCGATCTCGAAACCCGCATGCGCGAAGCCGCCGCGGATCTCAACTTCGAAGAGGCGGCCCGCCTGCGCGACGAGGTCAAGCGCCTGCGCGCCACCGAGCTCGCCGTCGTCGACGATCCCACCGCCAAGCAGCGCACCGTGCAGGGCAAGGCCGGCGCCTATGCCGGCACCAGGAAATACGGCGACGCCGCCAATTTGCCGACCACAGCGATGAAGGGACGGGGCTCTGCCCGGAGCTCCTCGTCCCGCACCGGCGGTCCCTCCGTTCCCTCCCCCCTCGTGGGGGAGGGTCAGGGAGGGGGGCCCACGAGTCGCGGCGGCCGTGGCAAGTCCGGCAACCGCGACCCGCTCGCGCCATCGCTCGACGATATCCTCAGCGGCGGCTCACGCAGCGCCTCCAAAGTCCACAAGCCCCATCTCGACGAGATGCACGGCCCGGAATCCCTGCCCTACCGTCCCAATGCCAAGCTGCCGCCAAAGCCCTTCGGCGGCAGCAGCAAGATCATCCAGCCGACCAACTCCCGCGAGTCCGGCCCCGAATTCGGCCCCGCCCCGCGCTCGACCGGCGGTGCTCCGGGAAAGCGCGGCGGGTGGAAGAAGCGGTAGACGCAGCTTGAGGGCTCACTCGGAACAGCAAGCAGCTGATCAGAACGTCGTTCCATTGCGGCGGCGCACGGTCACTTCAATGCCGTGGCCTGCCATACAGCTCTTGTAGGCCGCCCCCTGAGCCTCGCTGGCCTGCATGTTCTTCCATTGCTGAGCGGTGACGCCCGCCTGCGCCAGACAGGCGGCCTTGACCTTGCCTGCGTCTGTGCGACCGCCGCTGTCCCGGCACAATCGATATGGCTCGGCCTTTTCGGCCGGTACGGCATAGGCGCGCCACTGCTCCGGAGTGAAGCCGTATTTCTTCATGCAGGCCAAGGCCTGCGGTGTGTCATTGCGTGCCTCGGCGTGCAGCGCCGTTGCCGTCAGTGTCGAGAGCAAAACGATCAATGGAATTGTCTTCAACGAACTGTCCCTTTCAGATTGGGTGGTGATGAAGTGACGCTGCGAGGACAAGCAGCCCAATGACCCACTCGAAACAGCTGCCGGGCCCGTGACCAGAACGACGCCGTTGAGGCGAAACAGACAGACGAACTTCAATGCAAAACGAATTACAAAATTTGATAAACTACCACCGACTCATTCAAGGACCGAATAGCAGGAATCACCCCGAAACGACAGGGCGGCCGTCGATCTCGGCGACCTGATCAGGCGCCGCGCAACAGGCCAGTAGGGCCTCTGCACCGCATCATCAGCACCTGTCCTGTCAGAGACACGCGGGCCCTCCGCCTATCTGTGCAGCGCCAACGAAGGCCGCGTGCCTTTGTCCCCCCGAGAGGGGCTGAGGGCTTGACCCGCCCGTCGGGCAAATCGGCCCGCCCGTTGCAAACGCCGTCCAGCCCTTCGGATAAAAATAAATCCTTTGGCGGCTTCGCCAAATCAGCATTATGGTCCATCCCGTTCCGTTGCGTCGGAGGGGACGTATCGCGGTCGTCACGGACGTCGGCAGCGGAATGCGGTGGGCGTGTCGGGTCGCAGCGTGACTGATGGTTGCGCCGACGAACGATCCGGCTCGCACGGTGAAGTCGCGTGGTCCTGGCCTCCCGGTGCTGAGGTCAAGCCTGCAGGTTTGCGGTGAGCGCTGCCGGCGGGTGATGGGGGCAAGACAGCCGGTCCCCAGGGAGATCGCGTATAAGTCGTAAAGCCATCGCGCAGGGAGGGCCGGACGTTTTCGGCCAGACCTGTGGTGACTGCCGCCTGCTTTCTTTTCTGCAGGCGGGCCACGGGCGCGGCCAGCGCCCGGCCTTCCCTGCCCCCTTCTGTCTGGAGGGCGAAGACGAAATCAAAGCTCGGACGCAAAACGCGCCGCGAGATCGCGGACGTGCGCTGCGGATGGACGTTTAACGACGGAGGAAAGCTGGTGATCGTCATGAAAGAAGCCGCAGCCGTCGTTGCGAGCAAAGCGACCTGTCCGCGGCGGCTCGCAGAGCGAAGGCGGAAGCGATCGAGAGTCGCGAGCTGGACTCTGGATTGCTTCGTCGCTGCGCTCCTCGCAATGACGGCGTGCGGGGCGGGCCGATCGCAACAACTGAGCTGTCATCGTCCGGCTTGACGAGGCGATCCGGTACGCTGAAACGGCTGTGCGACATCGATGGCCGCAGCGCATTCGATTCCTCGCTTTCGCGGGGGAATACAGCGGAGGTAGCGATACGCTTTGCGCTCAGCTCGCGAGCAAGCTGCGTAGAGCGGGCTGTTTGACACGTTGAGGAGGATCGAGAGCGGCGGGCGGCCACTCACCCCATCGTGAGCGCGGCGATCGACAGCAGCGAGAGCATCACGGTCGACGTCAACAGCTGCAGCGAGACCTTCGGCTGCGTGCGCCAGCGCAGCACCTTGTCGGCGAGGCCGAGCGAGGCATCGAAAAACTCCGCAGCATAGGCCTGTTTGAACAGGCGCGGATGGCGCGGTCCCAGCAGCGCGGTCAGCAGCACGTGGATGACCGTCGCGATCGTCACGAAGCCGATGATGCCCGGTCGCAAGGCGCTGCTGTGCGCGACCTTGAGGATCAGCGCGGCACCGGCATAGGTCGGGATGGCCTGCAACAACGCAGTCAGCGCCATTCCTTCCAACAGATTGAGGGTGGGCGCCTTCGGCGCAGACGAGCTGGGAGACGAAGCGGCAAGCATGACGAACATCCAGTTGCGGAGGTCCTCGGGGCGAGGACCGGATCGCAATCGAATAAGCCACACGGGCTGCGTCGAACGTGACGATTGTCACTCACGCTCAAGGGAGGCGCCGGATGAACGCACGCCCGGGCTGGCGCGAGCTACATCCGCCCCTGGCCGTTCACCTGGGTCTGCTGTTGCTGACGATCCTGCTCCTTGGCGCGATGCCGGCCATAGAGGCAGCCGGCGGCGGCACCGAGCATGCCGTGGTGACCGGCATAATGGCCGGCGACGCCGCCGACGATGGCGCCCTTGATGCAGCCCTTGGCCTCGGCAGCCTGGGTGGAAAGCAGCGCCAGCGCCGCGACGGACATGGCAAGCATGGTCTTCATGATCGAGCTCCGCAGATGTTTGCGGTCTAACGACGGGGGCGCAACCCGGTTCCGCGGGGGACCATGACGCCGCGGCGGGCGCGAACCTTTTGGCCGCGCGGGTGACCTACGCCTTGAGAGAACGGACCGCGCCTGCTGCGGGTCGCCAAGCTTCTGTTCACCGTGCCGGCGCTTTTCGCGGCCGGACGTGACGAGAGCCGATTGACGGTCGCGCGCCCCCCTCTTCAGAAAGTCCGGTGCAAGCGTGGGCTTTCCCGTCATGGAGACAGGATGATCGAGCACATCAACAAGCAGCGCGTGCGCAAGCTGCTCGAGGCCCATGCCGCCGGCGATTTCGACGCGGTCCTGGCCCATTGCAGCGAGGACATCGAGCATTTCGCCTCGGCGCCGATCGACATCTTTCCCCATCTCGGCCGCCGCGTCGGCAAGGCCGAGGTGCGGCAGATGTGGGAGATGACGCGCAGCCGCTATGCCGATGTCAGGCACGAGATCAAGACCATGATCTGCGAAGGCGACCAGGTTGCCGCCGACCTGCGCATCTTCCTCCGCAAACGCGACAATGACCGCATCGTGCAATACGACCTCGCCGCCTTCTACACCCTGCGCGACGGCCGCATCAGCCGTATCCGCGAGATCATGGATACATTCGACCTGGTGCAGCAGGTGCTCGAATGCGATCTCGGCCGGCTGCTGATCGCAGGCACCGCCCGCCCCTGAGGCCAGCGCGACGCGGATCACCGCCGATCACGCAAACGTCACTGGCACCAGGTTCCGCTCATTGAACCTCGCCTCTGCGCCCCGAACCCATCAGCGGGCGGTTGATGGGGCATGGCTGAGATGAGAATCGCGTTCCTCGCGATAGCGGGACTGATCATGGGCGTCGTGGGCGGCGCCACGGTGGGCATCGGCCTCGGACTGGGGTGGATCCAGCTGTTCAATAGCAGCGAATTCGAAGGCTACGCCGGCATGCTGGTGGTCTTCACCTTCATGCCGCTCGGCGCACTGATCGGCGGCCTCGGCGGGGCAACCCTGTTCGGCATGGCCGCCTTACGCGAGCATGAGGCAACCATTGCGCGTCAGCGCATGGGTCACGAGGGCGTTAACGAGGCGTGAATGCCGGAAGCCTTGCCATCGCAACACGGACACGCATTTGTGCGATGCGAAAACAAGCCTTGCGTGTGTCGCTGTTTCGCGTATCTGGTGCAGCGGAATGAGATTCGGTGCCCGGCGCGACTCCATCGACGATGTCGCCTGCAGACTGGTGCGCCGCCTTGCAAGCCAGATCAGGATCACCATCAGGATGACGGAGCACAGCCTCTGGCGTCTGTCGCACGCATTGCATCGCGCGATCAACGAACGCCATTTCGACCCGCTCGCCGAACTCATCGACGACGACATCGACTGGGCCATCTACGGCCCGATCGACATGTTTCCCTTCCTCGGCGCGCGGCTCGGCAAAGAGGCCGTGCTCGATGCCATCCGCCAGATCGCCGACCATGTGCGCATCCGGAAGCTGGAGCGTGAGACCCTGATGCTGGGTGACAGCACCGCCGCCACCATGGTCCGCTGCGCGATGACCACACAGCATTCGGACAAGCCGATCACAACACGTCTCGCGCAATTCCTGCAGTTTCGCGCCGGCAAGCTGGCGCGGCTGCGGATCCTGATCGACACCTTCGATCTGGTCGAGCAGACCTTGGGCCATCCGATCGACCTGCCGCGGATCGGCAGCTTCGCCTGACCTTCCGTCGCAGAGTTGTATAAATTTGATATACAACCAAACACATCGTGATTGGTGCGGTCATAATTTTGCGCCAAGATTCAACCATATTCCGACGGACAGGTTCGGGCGGCGGGGGTTGCTCTCATGATATCGTGTGGTCGCGCGCTGGCGGTTATCACAGCCAGCTTTGGGCTCACTGCGGCCGCCGCCCAGGCGCAGACATTGATGCAGGCAACGCCACAGTTGCAAATCACGCCGTGGCAGCAAATCGCCCCCGCGCCTCAGGACGGCGACGAGGATGGACCGGACAATCAAGCAGCGGCCGTCGATCCGATGCAGGATATCGACGTCAGCAAGCTCGACTGGACTCAACTCGCGATCGACGAGACGACCTTTCTCGACCGGCCTGAAGCCGCAGCCGCGAAACGAAAAGCCGCCGCAGAAAAGGCCGCCGCGCTTGACTGGGCCAACCAGAACAAGGGCGCTGCAACAGGCGTGTCAGTCAAGCAATCGGTCTCACCGTTCTGGGATGCGCGCGTCGGCGCTGACATGACCGTCGCGCGACAACCGACAACGATGTCCGAACTGCTGGCCGAGAAAGCCGAGAACGGCGGCAACGCTCCGCAATCCGGCGGCTCGGCCTGGGCCGCCGTCACCGCACCGGGCGCCGGCTCCATCTGGGACAAGACAGCAATCGAGGCGCGCGTCGATCCCAGCTCGGACCAGAGCCGGATCGGCACCACCATCACCAAGGCGGTGCCGATTGATCACTACAATCTGACTCTGCAGAACGGCTACAATGTCACGCAACAGGGCATGGTGCCGATTCCGGGCGCAGCGCCGCGCTCCAGTCGCAGCTTCGATACCGAACAATCCGCGAAACTATCCATCCAGGATACTGGTACGAGTGTCACCGCCGGGCAGACGCTGTCGTCCAGTGACGACAAATGGCTGCGCAAGATCGGCGCCGAGCAGAAGCTGTCCGATGGCCTCAGCGTATCGGGCTCGATCGGCGAGACGGCGCAAGGCGGCACCAGCAAAAGTATCTCCGCCGGCTTCAAACGGAGCTGGTGAGCTTGACAATTGTGGCGACTTGCCACGAATGATCGAACCGCTGCCGCAGCTTCGCCGCGATGTGGCCCAATTTGGCCGCACTGATAGGTTTTAGGTTTTCGTCGTGCGGGGACACCGCGCTCGCTTGAACGCGAAATGAGGAATGAGCCGATGAATGTTATCCGTCCGGACAAGATCGAGGGAACTGAAACCGAGCTGGATCCGGATCTGGCGGCAGTGTCCGAAGTCGAGGCCGGCATTCGTGATTTCGTCCGTAACGACATCGCTTACCTGCGCCGTCCGAATGCCACCGCAGCAGCAGCCACAGCTGAGCCTGCGATCGATGCGGATGCGGCGGTCAACAGCGTCACGTCGCTGATCCAGCGCGTCGCGGGGACCTCGCTGTCGGAGATCGAGAACCTGATCGGGGAGCTCGAGAGCCTGCGCGAACTGCTGCATGCTGAAGGCCAGCGCGTTCAGCGCGAGATCGCGAGCTACGCCCAGCTCAGTCAGGCCGCGATGAAATCCACCCGCGCCATCGCCGAGAATGTGACGCAGTGGAAGCGCGCGGCCGACGGCCTGCGCAACAGCTGAGCCCTTCCTGAGAGTTCATCGAGAACCGTCGCGCGTGGCCTCGCGCGGCGGTTTTCGTTGTAGCGAAGGGATGTCGCCGGCAATGACGCGCCCCATCGTCCGCCGGGCGCGTCGTCAGGGCTGATCTTGATAAAGGCAACAGGCCGAGGAAGGTTCAACCTCGTCCACCGCACCAAGGGCGGTGGTTGCTGAGACCGAGGCGATCCGCGTCATCGGATCGGGTCAATCCCGTGGCGGTCGGGGTCGTCCGCGTCAACCGCCGGGCCGTTTGGTCGATGCGCCGCGCGCGCGACCTTAACGAAGTCTTAACGATCACTCCTCGATCGAGGCTGACGTCTCCAACGAATACGAACCGTCGGCATAGCCCTTCACGACCATCCCGGTCGCAAGCATCACCGCGAGCGTCACGCTGGCAAAGATAAAGCCAAGGAGTTTCAGACCGCTCCGATCTGCCATGCTTACTCACCCCAAATCCTGATCCCTGGATGGCTGTCTTATAGAGTCCGGGTTCAGAATGCGTTAGCGCGAACTTCGTTCCGGGCCGACAAATCCCACCAAGCGTGACCTTTTCGCCTCAACCATTGTTCCGCCGCGGCACAAAGGCCGACGCGAGCACGGAGAACACCAACTCATCGCGTTGATTGATGCCGATGTTGCGCACTTGCAGAATCCCCCACTGGGGACGCGAGGCGGATGCACGCAACGAAGCGATTTCGCTGGAGTAGGTGATCGTATCACCGGCGAGCACCGGCTTGTACCAGCGCAGATCCTTGAAGCCAGGCGACGGGCCGCCGAGAACGATCGGCTCGCCGCGCGTGCGTGCAAGATCTGCGAGCCGCTGATTGTCGGCAACAATCAGTTTCATGCAGACCGATCCGACATGCCAACCGGATGCGGCCAATCCGCCGAACAGCGAATTACGGCCCTCGTCCTCGTCGAGATGAAAACGTTGCGGATCGAATTGCCGAGCGAAACGTTTGATGTCTTCCGCGGTGAACGTGTAGGTTCCGAGTTCGCGCCGCTGTCCAAGCTGGAGGTCCTCGAAGAAGCGCATCAGCTGGCCCTCCCACTGCCATCACGCCGCTCGACGATGATCGGCGACACCATCTCGCAGAGCGTCTCGCCAGACTTGTTGCTCACGCTGCATTTGAACGTGACGATGCCGGTCGACGGCCGGCTTTGCGAGACCCGTGCTTCTACGACCTCCACATCGAGCATCAGTTCATCGCCCGGCCGCAACGGCGACAGCCAGCGCACCTCGTTGACTCCCGGTGAGCCGAGCGAGGCGGTCCGGCCAATGAAGCCGTCGAACATCATCCGCATCATCAAAGAGCAGAGATGCCAGCCCGAGCCCGAGAGGCCCTTGAGCATCGACTGCAGGGCGGCCTGCTCGTCGAGGTGCATCGGTTGCGGATCGAACTCCGACGCGAAGGCGATGATCTCGTCGCGGGAGACAAACCGCGGACCGAAACTGCCGAAATGTCCTTGCGGAAAATCTTCGAAGGTGAGGGTCATGGGGACAAGATTGGCTGGGAGAAGCCCGATTGTGGCCGCACTTTGCAGCAATCACAACCGGGCCGCTCGCATGGCTGACGCCCGGTGCGGTCGCACAAGAGCGCCACGAGGCCCTCCATCCCGAGAACGATGTCGACCGCGCCTGATCGTCATCTGGCGGAAGAGTCGAGCACGACTTAAAGACGGACTTGCCTGCGATTCGGAATTTGCTGGGGGATCAGGATGTTGGAATTTCGCGATTTGTTCCAGTGGGACCGCTTCATCACGCCCACGATCATCAAGACCTTCTATTGGCTGGTGATCGCGCTCATCATCCTCTCCGGAATCCGCGGTATTTTCGCGGGGTTGTCGGAGATGGCCATCAGCCCGTTCGGCGGCTTCCTGATGCTGTTGTCGTCGCTGGCCGGGATCATCGTCGGCATGGTGTTCTCGCGCATCATTGCCGAGTTCGTCCTGATCGTCTTCCGCATCAACGAGCACCTCGGCGCGATCCGCGAGCAGGGGCGGATGTAGCCGCCCCAAAAGGCGCTAGTTGTTGAAGCGGAAGTGCATCACGTCGCCGTCGGCGACGACATACTCCTTGCCCTCGAGACGGAGCTTGCCACCTTCGCGCGCCCCTGCCTCGCCGCCGAGCGCGACGTAGTCGGCATAGGCGATCGTCTCGGCGCGGATAAAGCCCTTCTCGAAATCGGTGTGAATGACGCCGGCCGCCGCCGGCGCCTTGGTGCCGCGGTGAATGGTCCAGGCACGCGCCTCCTTCGGACCGACGGTAAAATAAGTGATCAGATCGAGCAGCTGATAGCCGGCGCGGATCAGCCGGTCGAGCCCGGCCTCTTCAAGACCCAGCGTCTCGAGGAAGTCGGCACGTTCCTCGCGCGACAGCGTTGCAATCTCGGATTCGATCTTGGCGGAGATGACGACGGCGACCGCGCCCTCCTCCTTGGCCCGCGCGAACACCGCCTGCGAGAAGCTGTTGCCGTCCTTGGCCGAGCCTTCCTCGACATTGCAGACATAGAGCACCGGCTTCGATGTCAGCAGTCCGAGCATGCCGAAGGCGCGCTCCTCCTCGGGCTTGCGCTCCAGCAGCCGCGCCGGCTTGCCGTCACGCAACAGCACCAGGGCGCGGGTGACGAGATCATGCTGTTCCTTGGCGTCCTTGTCGCCGCCCTTCGCCTTCTTGGCGAGGTTGTCGACGCGCTTCTCGAGGCTGTCGAGATCGGACAGCATCAGCTCTGTCTCGATGGTCTCGATGTCTGCGAGCGGCGCGATCTTGCCCTCGACATGGGTGATGTCGGAATCCTCGAAGCAGCGCACAACATGCGCGATCGCGTCCACTTCGCGGATGTTGGCCAGGAACTGGTTGCCGAGGCCCTCGCCCTTGGACGCACCACGCACCAGGCCCGCAATGTCGACGAAGGTCAGCCGCGTCGGAATGATCTGGCCCGATTTGGCGATCGCCGCGAGCTTCTCGAGCCGCGGATCGGGCACGGCAACTTCACCGACATTCGGCTCGATGGTGCAGAACGGATAGTTCGCGGCCTGCGCCGCGGCCGTTTCCGTCAGTGCGTTGAACAGAGTCGACTTGCCGACATTGGGCAACCCGACAATTCCGCATTTGAATCCCATGATCCGTCCCGCATCCTCTCAGGGCCACAGCCTGGGCGCTCACGCGGCGCCGGCGTCGCCCTTGTCCAGAAAACCCTTGGCCTGCAGCGCCAAATGCACCTTGTTGGCGAAGGTGGAGTCGCGCTTGCCCGTCAACAAACCCGCATTGTCGGCCACCGCCTGGCAAAGCGCCTCGACCCACGGCATCTCGGACTTGGCGAAGTCCGACAGCACGTGGCCATGCACCAGCTCCTTGACGCCGGGATGACCGATACCAAGCCGAACGCGGCGGTAGTCATTGCCGAGATGCGCCGAGATCGAGCGCAGCCCGTTATGTCCGGCGATGCCGCCGCCGACCTTCACGCGCAGCTTGCCGGGCGGCAATTCCAACTCGTCCTGAAACACGGTGACGTCGCCGACGCCGAGCTTGAAGAAACCGGCCGCTTCCTGCACAGCGCGGCCGGATTCGTTCATATAGGTCGTGGGCTTCAGAAGGATGACGCGCTCGGAATCGAGCATGCCTTCCGAGGTCTCGCCCTGAAACCTGCGGCGCCAGGGCGAAAAGCCGTGACGCCGCGAAATCTCATCCACGGCCATGAAACCGATATTGTGCCGGTTGCGCGCATATTTCGCGCCGGGATTGCCGAGACCAACAAACATCAGCATGGCGCGGCATCCGGACATGCCGGTGTCCCGGCCAGCGCGAGCATCGCCCGCGCCAGCCGGAAGCACACAGGCTTACTTCTTCTTCTCGGGTGCCTTGGCCGCGGCAGCCGGGGCCTTGGCGGCAGCGGCGGGAGCCTTGCCAGCGGCAGCAGGCGCAGCCGCGGCCGGAGCAGCCGCCGCACCAGCGGCCTTCTGCTCCTCGCCATAGCCCGACGGCGGCACGATGGTGACGAGGGTCGCGTCCTCGCGCGACAACGTCTTCACGCCGGTCGGCAGCTTGACGTCGGAGATGTGCAGCGAATGGTTGATCTCAAGCGCGCTGACATCGGCCTCGATGAACTGCGGAATATTCTCCGCCAGGCATTCGAGGTCGAGCGTGTGGGTCACGATGTTGACGGTGCCGCCGCGCTTCACGCCCGGCGCGCCTTCCGAACCCACCACATGCAGCGGCACGCTGACGCGGATGGTCGCGCCCTGGCCGAGCCGCATGAAGTCGACGTGGATCGGGAAGTCCTTGACCGGATCGAGATGGAAGTCGCGCGGGATCACCCGGTGCTTCTTGCCGTCGAGGCTGATGTCGAAGATCGTGGTCAGAAACCGGCCCGCCAGGATGCGCTGGCGCAGCTCGCGGTCCTCGACCGAGATCGGCAGCGGGGGCTGGTTGTCTCCATAAATCACTCCGGGCACTCTCCCGGCGCGACGCTCTGCCCGTGCGGCCCCCTTGCCGACTGACGGACGGGCGGTCGCCTTCAGTTCTCTGACGGTCGCCATCGTGTTAAGTCCTTGTTTTAAAAAGTTAAAGGCCGCAATGCGGCCCGTTGCTGGACGTCCTTCGGCAAGCCTCCAGGGGTGCGGGGGCCGCGGACGTGGCGGCGTTCTAGCGGCAAACCGCCGAAATGACAAGGAAATGAAGGGGCCGCCTGCCCCTTCCTCCCGGCCCGGCCTGGGATGACCCGGCCGCAGCGTCAGCCATCCGCGCTGCCGCCGCCCGGCTGGCCGCCAGCGGCGCCGCCCAATTTGGCCTCCAGCGCGGCGATCCGCGCCTTCAAGGCCTCATTCTCCTCGCGGGCGAGCCGCGCCATGTCCTTGACGGCCTCGAACTCCTCGCGCTTCACGATGTCCAGGTCGTTCAGGATCTTTTCCGCCTGATTGCGGATGACGGAATCGACTTCCCGCTTCATGCCCTGGGCGGCCCCGGCGGCATCGTTCATCAGGCGGCCGAGTTCATCGAAAAACCGGTTGTTGGTCTGGGTCATGCTAAAAACTCCGCGTCCCGCGACGAGCACGATGATGGAAGACAGAATGGCGATCCGTCCGGCCGCCTTCAAGATGGGCCCGTCTTGTCACGCCGCGGTTTCCTTGTCATCGTACTTGTTGTGCTGGCCGGCCGCGCTGTATGAGCGGCCCAGCGACCGCATCGCGCCGCGCATGGTCACGCGGGGCCGTTCGAAGCCCGCATGCACCTGAAGCGGGACGCCGTGCCCACGAAAGCCAGTGAATGACGCCTCTCCTCATCGACTTTCCCGTGTTCGATCCGATCGCGATTGCGATCGGCCCGTTCGCCATCCGCTGGTATGCGCTCGCTTATATCTGCGGCATCGTCATTGGCTGGCTCTATGCCCGCTCGCTGCTCGGGAAAGACCGGCTGTGGGGCGGCCCCGCCCCGGTCTCGCTGCCGCAGTTGGACGACTTCATTCTGTGGGTCACGCTCGGCATCATCCTCGGCGGCCGCACAGGTTATGTGCTGTTCTACAATCTGCCGTTCTTCATCGATCACCCGCTGGAGATCTTCGAGCTCTGGAAGGGGGGCATGTCCTTCCATGGCGGCTTCGTGGGCTGCGTGATCGCGGTGATCTGGTTCAGCCGTCGCAATGGCCTGCCGATCCTGTCGCTCGGTGACCTGACCACCGCGGTCGCGCCGATCGGCCTGCTGCTCGGCCGCATTGCCAATTTCATCAACGGCGAATTGTGGGGGCGCGCGGCCGATCCGAGCCTGCCCTGGGCCATGATCTTCCCGACCGACCGCGCCCACCTGCCGCGGCATCCGAGCCAGCTCTATGAAGCAGGACTCGAGGGCATCGTGCTGTTCATCGTGCTCGCCGTGATGATCCGGTTCGGCGCACTGAAGCGTCCAGGCCTGATCCTCGGCAGCTTCATCGGCCTCTACGGGGTCGCGCGCATCGTCAGCGAGCTGTTCCGCGAGCCGGACCCGCAACTCGGTTTCCTCTGGCGCGGACTCACCATGGGCATGCTGCTGTCGGTGCCGATGCTCATCGTCGGTGCGATCCTGGTGGTGCGGGCGCTGCGCAAGCCTGAGCCGCATCAAGCCACTCCCTCGCTGCAGGCCAATCCGTGATCGAACTGTCGCCGCTCCACTCCGAGATCAAGCGGGTGATCAAAGCGTCCGGGCCGATGCCGGTCTGGCGCTATATGGAGCTGTGCCTGATGCATCCGGAACACGGCTATTACATTTCGCGCGATCCACTCGGGCGCGAGGGCGACTTCACCACCGCCCCCGAAGTGAGCCAGATGTTCGGCGAGTTGCTTGGCTTGTGGGCGGCCTCGGTCTGGAAAGCTTCCGGCTCGCCCCAGCAGTTCCGCCTGATCGAGCTGGGCCCCGGCCGCGGCACCATGATGTCTGACGCGCTGCGGGCGCTGCGCGTCCTGCCGCCGCTGTACCAGACGATCTCCGTGCACATGGTCGAGATCAACCCGGTGCTGCGCGAGAAGCAGAAGGCGACCCTGACCGGCCTGCGCAACATCACCTGGCATGAGAGCTTCGACGACGTGCCGGAGGGCCCGAGCGTCATCTTCGCCAACGAATATTTCGACGTGCTGCCGATCCACCAGATGCTGAAGCGCGAGACCGGGTGGCATGAGCGCGTCGTCGAGCTCGATGCGGAGGAGAACTTCGCCTATGGCACGGCGGCCGAGCCCACGCCGGGATTCGAGCTGCTGCTGCCGCCGCTGGTGCGGGCGGCGCCGCTGGGGGCGATCTTCGAATGGCGCCCGAACAACGAGATCATGGCAATCGCCAAGCGCATCCGCGAACAGCGCGGCGCCGCCGTAATCATCGATTATGGTCATGTCCGCAGCGATGTCGGCGACACGTTCCAGGCCATCGCACGGCACAGCTTTGCCGATCCCCTGAAAACCCCGGGGCTCGCCGACATCACCGCGCATGTCGATTTCGAGGCGCTGGCGCGCGCGGCGGACGCCGTCGGCGCCCGCGTCCATGGGCCGATCACGCAAAGCGAGTTCCTGCGCCGGCTCGGCATCGAGACGCGCGCATTGACCTTGATGCAAAAGGCCTCGCCCGACATTTCCCGGGACATCGCAAGCGGATTGAAACGCCTGATCGAGGGCGGCCGCGGCGGCATGGGCTCGCTGTTCAAGGTGCTCGGCCTGTCCGATGCCAGCATTCCCGTTCTGGCTGGAATCAGCGACGAACATACGGGCGGAAAACCAGGAGGGGCATGATGCTGGTGTCATCGGATGTGATGTCCGCGATTCCCGGCGTGCGACACGCCTTCTTCACCCGCGAGGGCGGTGTCTCCGACGGCATCTATGCCGGCCTGAATGGCGGGCTCGGATCGAATGACAGTCCCGACAGCGTGCGGGAAAATCGCCGCCGGATGGCGGAGCGGCTCGGCGTCGCGCCGGACCAGCTTCTCAGCCTGCACCAGGTCCATTCGCCCGACGTCGTCATCGCGACCGTCCCCTGGGACGGCCCTGTCCGGCCGAAGGCCGACGCGCTCGTGACCGCGACGCCCAATCTCGCGATCGGCGTGACCACGGCCGATTGCGGGCCGATCCTGTTCGCCGACCCGGAGAAGCGCGTCGTCGGCGCCGCTCATGCCGGCTGGAAGGGCGCGCTGACCGGTGTGCTCGAGGCCACGCTGCAGGCGATGGAGGAACTCGGCGCCGAGCGCGGCCGGATCATCGCCGCGATCGGTCCTCTGATCCGCCAGCAAAGCTACGAAGTCGGCGCCGAATTCGTCGCGCGTTTCATCGACGACGACGCCGAGCACGCCCGCTTCTTCCTGCCCTCGCAGCGTAAGGGTCACGCGATGTTCGATCTCGGCGGCTTCATCCGGATGCGGCTCGAGAGCGCCGGCGTGCTGCTGATCGACGATCTCGGGCTCGACACCTATGCGGATGAACGCTTCTTCAGTTACCGCCGCTCCGTGCATCGCAAGGAGCCGGACTACGGCCGGCATGTCCACGCGATCATGATCGAGGGCTGAAGCAGGGCGTGATTGTGGCCGCATGGGGGTTGGTTAACCCTTTCTAAACAACAGGCTGCACTCTGTCCCGGTCTGTGGCAGTGGCGACCTAGACGTTAATCGATTTTAACGATATCGCTCCCATCCATGAGGGGAGCGTCGACACCATTGCGACTGATCAGCCGCGCCACGCAGCACGCATGCGTCCTTGCCGCTTTGATCATGTCTGCCGCAACGCTCGCCGGCTGCGCGACCAGCGGCACCAGCGGCCCCGCCAACGCCTATGCGATGGCGCCCTCCTCCGACGGCGCGACCATCGCCTTCGAGCAGATCGACGGGCCGCCGCCACAAATCTTCGACCGCATGGTCAACGTGCTCGACAGCGAGTCCAAGCTACGCAGCCTCGCCATCGTGTCGCGCGAGGCGCCTGCCGCCTATCGGGTCCGCACCTATCTTTCGGCCCAGGTCGTCAGCGGCAAGAGCGTCATCGCCTGGGTGTTCGACGTCTATGATCGCAACCAGCAGCGCGCGCTCCGCCTGTCCGGAGAGGAGCCGGTCGGACGCGGCGGCCGAGACCCCTGGAACGCCGTCGACGACATGGTGTTGCGGAAGATTGCCCAGGCCGGATTCAGCGGGCTCTCCAATATGCTCAACGGCACGGCGCCCGCCGAGACCGCGCCGACACAGCCCGCCCCCGTCACCCGCGGCCCTGCGGTGGCCACGACCGAGCCTCCCTCCACCGCCGGCACCAGTGTCGCCGCCCTGGGCTACACCGACCATTAGGCTAGCGGCGCAATTTGCGCCGCTTTTTGACCGGGAAAACAGCTGCGGCGGGTTGCCATGCGCGCAGTGTCCTTGATATCACCTCGCCCGTCACACAGTGCCGGTTCCACGGATATCCCGATATGCTGAACAAGGTCTCCAGCGAGCCGCGAGGAGAATTCGCGATGTCGGCCAAGAACGGCTCCATCAAACTCGTCGCCGGCAACTCCAACCCGGCTCTCGCCGCCGGAATCGCCGCCGAGCTCGGCCTGCCGCTGACAAAGGCCGTGGTCCGGCGCTTCGCCGACATGGAGATCTTCGTCGAGATCCAGGAGAACGTGCGCGGCTCCGACGTCTTCATCCTGCAGTCGACCTCGTATCCCGCGAACGACCTGCTGATGGAGCTCCTGATCATCACCGACGCGCTGCGCCGCGCCTCCGCGCGCCGCATCACCGCGGTGGTTCCATATTTCGGGTACGCGCGGCAGGATCGCAAATCCGGCTCGCGCACGCCGATCTCGGCCAAGCTGGTCGCCAACCTCATCACCCATGCCGGCGTCGATCGCGTCATGACGCTCGACCTGCATGCCGGCCAGATCCAGGGCTTCTTCGACATCCCGACCGACAATCTCTATGCCGCGCCGCTGATGGTGCGCGACATCAAGGACCGGTTCGATCTTTCCAGCGTGATGGTCGTCTCGCCCGACGTCGGCGGCGTCGCGCGCGCCCGTGGCCTCGCCAAGCGCATCAATACGCCGCTTGCGATCGTCGACAAACGCCGCGAACGGCCCGGCGAATCCGAGGTCATGAACGTGATCGGCGACGTCTCGGGCCGCACCTGCATCCTGATCGACGACATCGTCGATTCCGGCGGCACGCTGGTGAATGCCGCCGATGCGCTGCTCAAGCACGGCGCCAAGGATGTCTACGCCTACATCACCCATGGCGTTCTCTCCGGCGGGGCCGCGACCCGCATCACCTCGTCGCGCCTGAAGGAGCTCGTGATCACCGATTCCATCATGCCGACCGAAGCCGTGCGCAACGCCCCGAACATCCGCGCTTTGCCGATCGCCCCGCTGATCGCCGAGGCCATCGGCCGCACCGCGGCAGAAGAATCGGTGTCGAGCCTGTTCGACTGAGTTGCTGAACTAACAGCATTACCCCCGGCCTCATCCGACCTCGTTCCTAACGCGCGATCGCCTCGATCTGGGCCACCCTCCCCTGGAGGGGGAAGGTCGCTCGCGGGCGAGCGGGGTGGGGTGATGCCACGGATGCCGGTGCTTGCGGAGAGATCACCCCACCCCGCTTCACGATCCGCTTCGCTAGCGCCCCTGCCCTCCAGGGGAGGGTGGGCATCGTGCCACACGCGGACATCTCGCCGTTCGTGATAACGCCGTGCCTCTTTCATCGCGACAATCCCCGACAGCATCTTGCAGATGAGCTTCTGCGATCTCGCAGCGCGTTTGCGTCCGAGCTCTGAGTCAGCATCGCCCTTGACTTAGAGGGCGCAGGGAAGGCCGGGCCTCGACTGAGGCCCGTGGCCCGCCTGCTCAAAAAAATGCAGGCGGCAGGTACCACAGGTCCAGCCGGACGACCCGGCCCTCCCTGCGCGGTGGCTTTAACGGCTGCTTCGCGTTCTCCCCGGTGCGCCGGGCTTTCTGGCCACCGTTGCCTGCGCGGCGCGTCAGCGCCGGCGCAAGCGTGACACCAGCATCGGGGTGCCAGGACCGCGCGACTTGACCGTGCGCAACGAACCGTTCGTCGGCGCGACATCAGCCGCGCTGCGATCCGCTACGCCCATCGCATTCCGCTGCCGATGCCGTCTGGTGGGGCAAACTCGCACAGGAATCCTTCACTCATGATCTTGCCCTTCCTCAAGCGACCGGCACGCTAGACAACGGTTGTAGAGCCAGACGTCACCGCGGATCGCTCCCTCGGCGTCCAGCCAATAGGCGTAGGCGACGCGGCCATTATCCTCGACGACAATCGTTGCGGTGGCCGCCAAGAGGCTGATGACTGACGAGGCCGCCTGAGGTCGCGCGTGCATCTGCCTCCGATCTGAACGGTTCGAGTTTTCCTGACGGGCTCGAACGACACCGATCACATATCACCGTCGAGCCGCTCGACAGAACCAAACTCCAAACGCAGCAATCTCTCCATCGCCGCACTCATGTTGGGAACGACGGTGCCGTAGTCGAAGCGACTGGGTGACGCGATCACCCCGCGCAGATAGTCGCCCACGCGATACACCGCGCGGACGTTCGAGCCGAGCCGATCGAGCGTCGCCCCGATCCGATCCAAAGGTGTCTCCGACTCCAACGTGAAGACAGCCGACACGAATGAGGACAGGACGCTCTCGACGATGGCGCCCTCGCGCAGCATCAGTTCGATGGCGTCGGAGCGATCGTTCGCGATCGTCTCATTCGTATCGTCGCGAACCTGAAGCAGCACATGACACACTCTCGTGCGCTGGAGAGGAGGAATGGACACGTCGCCCCGCTCGAGCGCCTGCAAGGTCTCTGCGGGCACAAAGTCTCCAAAGATGGCGCGGAGACGTTTTCTCATGAACCAACTCACGGTCGATGATAGCCTCGACGAGTCCAACTCCGTCAATCGAAACCGTCGTCACCGCGCGGAACGCCAGCTGCGCGGCGATCATCGGCCGCCTTGCACAGCTCATGCGGTTGGTTCACAACATCCCACGAGACGCCCTGGACAACAACAAGAACACGGCCCGAGCCCCGCCCCTCATGTTCAATGCCATCGAACGCCCCGCGGGCCCGCCGCCCGGCCTTGGCCAGATCATCAGCGATTTCGGCCCGCTCTACGCCTCGCACGGCTTCATCGGCTGGCTGTTCGCGATCACCGGGCCGGTCGCCATCATCCTGTCGGTCGGCGCCAATGGCGGGCTGTCGCAGGCCGAGATCGCGTCGTGGATCTTCGGCGTGTTCTTCATCAACGGTCTGCTCACGATCCTGCTGTCGTGGCGCTATCGCGAGCCGTTGGTGCTGTTCTGGACCATTCCCGGCACCGTGCTGGTCGGCCAGTCGCTGACGCATCTGAGCTTTGCGCAAGTCGTCGGCGCGTTCTACGGCACGGCGCTGTTGATGCTGATCCTGGGGCTCTCCGGCTGGGTGAAGCGCGCGATGCAGCTGGTGCCGATGCCGATCGTGATGGGCATGGTGGCCGGGGTGTTCCTGCGCTTCGGTCTCGATCTGGTCCGCGCCGTGCTCGCCGACTTCGCCATCGCCGGGCCGATGGTCATCATCTGGCTGGTGCTGACAGCCCTGCCCGCGCTCGGGCGGCGCTGTCCGCCGATCATCGGCGCGCTGGTGATCGGCACGCTCGCGGCCTTCATGTTCGGCAAATATGATCAGAGCACCTCGCTGCAGATCGCGCTGATCACGCCGGTGATCCCCACGCCGTCCTGGTCGCTCGCGGCCATGATCGAGCTCGTGGTGCCGCTCGCAGTCACCGTGCTGGTGGTGCAGAACGGCCAGGGCTTTGCCGTGCTGAGCGCCGCCGGCCACAAGCCGCCGGTCAACCTCGTCACGGTGGCCTGCGGCATCGGCTCGGCGCTGGCCGCGATCGTCGGCGGCGTCTCGACCTGCCTCACTGGCCCGACCAACGCGATCGTCGTCGCCGGCGGCGAGCGCAAGCGTCATTATACCGCCGCGATGCTGGTCGGCGTGCTGGCGCTCGGCTTCGGCTTGCTGGCGCCGACCTTCACGACGCTGCTGTTGATCGCGCCAAAATCCTTGATCACCACATTGGCCGGACTGGCCATGCTGCGGGTGCTGCAGACGGCGTTCGTGACCGCATTCAAGACGCGGTTCTCGCTCGGTGCGCTGATCGCCTTCCTGGTTACGGTAGCCGATGTGCCGCTGCTGAATATCGGCGCCGCATTCTGGGGGCTGGTCGCCGGCTTTGCCACCTCCTGGCTGTTGGAGCGGGCCGACTTCACAGCCGACGCTCAGACCTGAGTCGAAGCGCCTGCGATCTCGCTGCATCGCATCACGCTCGCTCGTGACATCTGCGCACATCGCGCAACGCCCTGTTGCAGCGCCGCTGGATCGCGCTACACTTCCCGACCAAACAAGAATGATCTCAAGAATCATTTGGGGAGGACACGATGACCGCGATCACGCGCCGCAACATGCTTGCGGGCACGGCAGCAGCGGGCGCATGGGCGCTCACCGGCCAACCTGCCTGGTCAGAACCGCAGTGGAAGAAATATGCCGGCACCAAGCTCGAGGTGATCCTGGCCAAGGGGCCGCGCGGCGACAATCTGCAGAAGAACATCAAGGAATTCACCGCCCTGACCGGCATCGAGGTGGAATCCGAGCAGATCCCCGAGCAGCAGCAGCGCCAGAAAGTGGTGATCGAACTGTCGTCCGGCAAGCCAAGCTTCGACGTCGTGCATCTCAGCTATCACGTGCAAAAGCGGCAGTTCGAGAAGGCCGGCTGGCTCACCGACGTCACCGACTTCATGAAGGATCCGAACCTCACGGCCCCGGACCTCGTGCCGGGCGATTTCTCAGCCGCCGGCCTGACTTACGCCAGCAACGACAAGGGCCGCATGTTCTCGCTGCCTTGGTCGGTGGACTACTTCATCCTCTACTATAACAAGGAGCTGCTGGCGAAGAAGGGCGTCGAGGTGCCGAAGACGCTCGACGAGATGGTGGTGGCGGCGCAGAAGCTCACCGATCCCAAGGACGGCACCTTCGGCTTCGTCGGCCGCGGCCTGCGCAACGCCAACATGACCTTGTGGACCAACTTCTTCCTCAATTATGGCGGCGAGTTCCTCGACGCCAAGGGCAACATCCTGACCGACGGGCCCGAGGCGATCGAGGCCACCAAGCTGTATCAGAAGCTGCTGACCACTTGCGCGCCTCCGGGCGTCGCCGGCTTCAACTGGATGGAGTCGATGGCCTCGTTCACGCAAGGGCGCTCGGCGATGTGGATCGACGGCGTCGGCTGGGCACCGCCGCTGGAAGATCCCAACGCCTCGCGCGTCGTCGGCAAGGTCGGCTACACCGTGGTGCCGGCCGGACCAAAGGGGCAGTATTCGGCGACCTATGGCGACGGCGTCGGCATTCCCGCGGCGTGCAAGAACAAGGAAGCCGCCTGGCTGTTGTGCCAATGGATGGTCTCCAAGGCGCAGGGCGCGCGGCTGGTGCAGGCCGGCGGCGGCGTGCCGTTCCGCAACTCGGTGCTGGGCGATGCCGAGATCCAAAGCGGCGTGAAGATGCCCAAGGAATGGCTGCAATCGGCGATCGACTCCGGCAAGATCTCCAAGCTCGGCCTGCCCGTCATCATTCCGGTGGCCGAATTCCGCGACCTCGTCGGTGCGGCGCTGACCGCCACGCTGTCGGGCGCCGATCCCGCGACCGAATTGAAGAAGGCCCACGAACAGTTTCGCCCGATCCTGGAGCGCAGCGAGAAAGCGTGAGCACGATCGTCGAGCAGGTCTCCGGCGCGGCGAGCGAGGCCGCCGCGCCGGAACGCGCATTGCGGCCGCCGTCCTACTGGCCGTTCGTGGTGCCGGCGCTTGTCACCGTGCTCGCGGTGATCATCTTTCCCTGGCTGTTCACGATCTGGATGAGCTTCCAGGAATGGAAGGTCGGTTCGCCCACGGCCTTCGTCGGGCTATCGAACTATCTGCGCTTGCCGGCCGATCCGCGCTTCGTCGAGTCGGTCGGGCACACGCTGTCCTACACGGCGCTGTCGGTGCTGCTGCCGCTGGTGCTCGGCACCTTGGCTGCCGTGGTCTTCCACGCGCGCTTTCCGGGACGTGGCCTGCTGCGCGCGCTGTTCATCATGCCGATGATGGCGACGCCGGTCGCGATCGCCCTGGTGTGGACCATGATGTTCCACCCGCAGCTCGGCATATTGAACTATCTGTTGTCGCTCGTCGGCCTGCCGCCGCAGCTCTGGGTGTTTCATCCGGGCACGGTGATCCCGTCGCTGGTGCTGGTCGAAACCTGGCAATGGACGCCGCTGGTCATGCTGATCGTGCTCGGCGGCATCGCCTCTTTGCCGACCGAGCCCTATGAGAGCGCGCAGATCGACGGCGCCTCGACCTGGCAGATGTTCCGCTACATCACCTTGCCGCTGATCATGCCGTTCTTGTTCATCGCCGCGATGATCCGTGCCATCGACGCGATCAAGAGCTTCGACATCATCTTTGCGATCACGCAAGGCGGTCCGGGCTCGGCGTCGGAGACCATCAACCTCTATCTCTACAGCGTCGCCTTCGTCTATTACGACCTCGGCTATGCTTCGGCGATCGCGGTGGTGTTCTTCGCGCTGATCGTGGCGCTGACCGCATTGCTGCTGGTGCTGCGCCGGCGCGCGCAGTGGAATGCGCTGGGGACCGACACATGAGCGCGCACACCATCCTCGGCCGGCTCGGGCTGGCGCTGGGCGTGTTCCTCATCGTCTCGCCGGCGATCCTGTTCTTCCTCTGGATGATCTCGCTGTCGGTGAAGTTCGAGGTCGACAACGCGGCCTATCCGCCGGTGTTCTGGCCGGAGCATTTCGCCTGGAAGAACTACACTGATGTGCTGTCGTCCAACCGCTTCTTCACCTATTTCAAGAACAGCCTGCTGGTGACCGGCGGCGCCACGGCGCTGGCGATGCTGGTCGGCGTGCCCGCCGGCTACGGCATCGCCCGCATGGCGGCACATAAATCAGCGATCGTGATCCTGATCGCGCGCATCACGCCCGGCCTGTCCTACCTGATCCCGCTGTTTCTGCTGTTCCAATGGCTCGGCCTGCTCGGTACCTTGTGGCCACAGATCATCATCCATCTCGTCGTCACCGTGCCGATCGTGATCTGGATCATGATCGGCTATTTCGAGACCACGCCGATCGAGCTCGAGGAGGCCGCGCGGATCGACGGCGCCACGCGCTGGCAGGTCTTCCGCCACGTCGCATTGCCGGTGGCCAAGCCGGGTCTGGCCGTCGCTTTCATTCTCGCGGTGATCTTCTCCTGGAATAATTTCGTGTTCGGCATCGTCCTGGCCGGACGCGAGACACGCACCTTGCCGGTCGCGGTCTACAACATGATCTCGTTCGACCAACTCTCCTGGGGCCCGCTCGCCGCAGCGGCCCTGATCGTGACATTGCCGGTGCTGCTGCTGACGGTCTTCGCGCAGCGTCAGATCGTGGCCGGGCTGACGGCGGGGGCAGTCAAGGGCGGTTGACGAACGATTGGCCATCATTGCGGCCGCGACCGCGCATATTCCGCTCGATGGAGAACGGATCGCGGACAATTTGCGGCGCGCACGCCGTTCGCCTTCGTCAAGCCATGTTCCGCTCCATGGTTACCTAAATGGAACCGGGATTCGTTCCCGTGCTTGACGCGTGGAGAGATCATCTTCAAAGGTTTCAAAGAGTTTCTGTGCCGGCTTCGTTCCAGCCGAATACCACTGTGCCCGCGCGATCGACCGGCTCGGATTGGCGCCCCGTTCGGTTCGTCGTGCAGATCCATCACCGGCTGAACGCCAGACCGACGAAAGTTGCATGACGTCCGATCGCGACGCCTCCGCGCCAGACCGATTGGCTGCCCTGTTGCAGACCGAGCTGCTCGACTCGCCGCCCGAGCCCGGTTTCGATCGCGTGACGCGGCTTGCGACACGGCTGCTGGCTGCGCCCGCATCGATCATCGCGCTGGTCGACCGCGACCGGCAGTTCTTCAAGAGCTCCGTCGGCCTGTGCGAGCCGTGGGCGTCGCTGCGCGAAACGCCGCTCAGCCACTCGTTCTGTCAGCATGTCGTGACCACGGCTCAGCCGCTCGTGGTGGTCGACGCGAGCGAGCATCCGCTGGTGAAGGACAATCTCGCAGTGCCGAGCCTCGGCGTGATCGCTTATCTCGGCGTGCCGCTGAAGCTGCCGAGCGGCGAGGTGATCGGCGCGCTCTGCGCCATCGACCACGTGCCGCGTCCATGGAACGAGGAGGATATCGCGCAGCTCACCGAGCTCAGCGAGATCGTGATGGACGAGATCGCGCTGCGCACCGAGAATGCGCGCAGACGCACCATCGAGCAGCATCAGCGCGTGCTGGTGCACGAGCTCAATCACCGGGTCAAGAACACGCTCGCGCTGGTCGACAGCGTCATCGCGCTCAGCATCCGCGCCGACACCGCGCTGACCGAGTTCGGCGAGGTGCTGCGCGGCCGCATCGCCGCGCTCACCCGCAGCCACGCGCTGGCGCTGGATCGCGGTCGCGAGGCGCTGGGCCTCGACGAGCTGGTCCAGGCCGAGCTTGCGCCGCTGCAATGCGACCGCGTCGCAGTCGAGGGGCCCGCCGTGCAGCTTGCGCCGGGGATTGCGCTCTATCTGTCGATGGGCCTGCACGAGCTGATCACCAATGCGGTGAAATATGGCGCGTTGTCGAATGACGGGGGACACGTGGCGCTGAGCTGGACGGTCGACGATGGCCGCCTCAAATTATCCTGGCAGGAAAGCGGCGGGCCGCCGGTCGCGCCGCCTGCGCGCAACGGCTTCGGCTCGCTGCTGTTCGAACGTATTCTCGGCGCGGCACTGAAGGGCGAGGTGACGCGCGACTTCGCCACCGATGGTGTCAAGGTGACGTTCGATCTGCCGCTGACGCCGTGAGCTTCGTTCAGCCGCGCTGACCGCGCCGGCGCGTCAGCGTGATCTCGGCGAGGATCGACATCGCGATCTCCTCCGGCGTGATGGCGCCGAGATCGAGCCCCGCCGGCGCTTTCACCCTGTCGAGCAGCGCAGCGTCGATGCCGTCTTTGATCAGCTTGTCGCGCAGGCTGTCCATCTTGCGGCGGCTGCCGACGAAAGCGAGATAGGTCGCATCGCAGCTGAGCGCGGCACGCAGGGCGACTTCATCGCCCTTGCCTTGCGTCGAGACCACGATGAAGCGGGCGCCGCCGGCCAGCTGCTCCAGCGCAAAGCCATCGACGCACACATCGACCTCCGGTGTCGCGACGAGGTCGGCGGCCGGCGCCGCCAGGGTGACATGATAGCCCAGGGGCCGCGCCTGCGCGGCGAGCGACAGCGCGACCGGGCTCGCGCCGAAGATGACCAGCGACGGATGCGGCAGCACCGGCTCGACGAAGACGTCCATCGTCCCCTGGCTTGGACACATGTTGGCGGCGAAGCGCACGCCCTCGCGGGTCTCGCCGGGCCTGACGCCGAGCTCGGCCAGCAGATTGTCCGGTTGCACCGAGATCATGCGCGGGATGCCGTCGGCCAGCGCCTCGCGCGCCGCCTTCAGCACCGCGCCGCGGGCGCAACCGCCGCCGATCCACCCCGCCACGATCGTGCCATCGGACCGGATGATCGCCTTGGCTCCGGCTTTCGCAGCGGTCACCGACACCGTGCGCACGACGGTGGCGAGCACGAAGCTTTCTTCCCTGGCCTTGAGCTGCGCGGCCAGATCGAGCAGTTCGGTGGCGCCCATCATGAGTCTGTTCCTCGCGACGACATGGCCTCACAACCTCGCCAGATAGGGCTCCAGCGCCGCGAGCGAACGCAGCGTGTGCGCCGGGGCGTAGAGATCGACATGAGGCAGCGCGGCCTTGATGCCGCGCGCCTCCGGCGCGTAGCCGTCCCAGCCGAGCATCGGGTTGAGCCAGACGATGCGGCGGCAGCGGCGGCGCAGTTGCGCCATCTCGCGGCCGAGCAGGGCCGGATCGCCGGTGTCGTAGCCGTCGGACACGATCATCACGCAGCTGCGCGAATGGAGCACGCGCGCGGCGTGCCAGCGATTGAAGGTCTGCAGGCTCTCGCCGATCCTGGTGCCGCCGCCCGCCCCCTGCGCCATCATCGACAACCGGTCGAGCGCGCGCGCCGCGTCCCTCTCCTTCATCGCATCGGACACGTAGGCGAGCCTGGTGTGAAACAGGAACGCCTCGGCCTCGCGAAACGTGTCGAGCACGCCATGGATGAAGCGCAGGAACACCGCCGTGTAGGCGCTCATCGAGCCGGAGGCGTCGAGCAGCACCACCAGCCGCAGCGGCTTGGACTTGCGGCGCCGGTGCACCAGCGCAATCGGCACGCCGCCATGGCTGATGCTCCGGTGAATCGTCCGGCGCAGGTCGAGCCGCTGGCCCTTGCGCCTGACCTGATCACGCCGCGTCAGCCGTGTCCGCATCACCCTGGCAAGCCGCGCGGCCGCCTCATGCGCCAGCGCGACCTGTTGGGGATCGGCGAGCCTGCGGAAATCGGTGTCGGCCAGCGTCTCAACCCGCGAAGCGCCCTCGCTGCGGCCTTCGCCGCCGGCATCGCGCGGCGGGTCGTCGGAGGGGATCTGATCCGTCGCGCCCTGCGGGCCGGATTGGCCCGCATTGGCGTCCTGCAGGCTCTTCAACGATGGACTGTTCGCGGCCGGCGCGGCGCCCGACACCAGCGAGCGCGAGCGCACGCGCTTGCCGAGCCAGAACGCATCGAACAGACCGTCGAAACGATCCCATTCGCTCTTGCGCGCCGCGAACAGATGTTTGAACGCCGAGCGCAACAGGCCAGGTTTGCCGGCATAACCCGCGGCCATCACCGCCGCGGCGTCCTGCCCTTCCTGCAGTCCGACTGCGAAGCCGTTGTCGCGCAACGTTTTCACAAACGCGCCCAGGCGGCCCACGAGGAGCCGCGCCACCGCGTCGAGGTCTTCATGGTCAGGCGTGGCGCCACAACAGCTCATGCGACCTTCCCCACCAGCCGCGCCGTGATCTCGCGCGTGATGCGGGCGCGGTCCTCATGCGTCTTGAGCAGACACATCAGCGTGTCGTGCACGAGCTCGGGCTGATCCTTGAGATCGCGCACGTCGAGCCCGACCAGCGCCGCCGCCCAGTCGAGCGTCTCGGCGACGCCAGGCACCTTGCGCAGTTCCTCCTTGCGCAAGCCTTCGACCAGCCGCGCGATCTGCAGTGCGAGCGAAGCCGAGGCGCCGCCGATCCGCGCCAGGATGATGCGCGCCTCTCGATCGACATCCGGATAGTCGACATAATGATAAAGACAACGCCGGCGCAACGCGTCCGACAGCTCGCGGGTGCCATTGGAGGTCAGCACGACGTGCGGAATGCTGGTCGCCTTGACGGTGCCGAGCTCGGGGATGGAGACCTGGAAGTCGGACAGCAGCTCCAGCAGGAAGGCCTCGAACTCGTCGTCGGCGCGGTCGATCTCGTCGATCAGCAGCACCGGCGGCCTGGCGCGCCTGATGGCCGCGAGCAGCGGCCGCTCCAGCAGATATTTCTCCGAGAAGATCTGGTCCTCGATCGCCTCGGCATGGCCGCGATGCGCCTCGATCGCCAGCAACTGGCGCTGATAGTTCCATTCGTAGAGCGCCGAACTTTGATCGAGGCCTTCATAGCATTGCAGCCGGATCAGCTCGGTCGCATGAACCGACGCCAGCGCCTTGGCGACCTCGGTCTTGCCGACACCAGCCTCGCCTTCGAGCAGCAACGGCCGCTTCAGAAGCTGCATCAGCGCAACCGCCGTTGCCAGCTCGCCATCGGCGATGTAGCCGCAGGCGGCGAGAGATTTGGCGATGTCGTCGCGGGCTTTCATACCAGTTCGTTTCTCGATCTCACCGCACAAGCAGTACGTTCCCTGCCCCTTGTGGGGAAGGGCTCAAGGAGCCCCAAGCGAGTCTGCCGCCGGGGACCCTACCCCCGACCCCTCCCGCAAGGGTGAGGGGAGTGCACCATTGATGCGGTGACCGCGTCGGTTCTCTCTCCGTCATTGCGAGCGAAGCGAAGCAATCCAGGGTGGTCGGCGGGACTCTGGATTGCTTCGTCGCTTCGCTCCTCGCAATGACGGCGGTGATCTTGGCTACAGCCTACGCCACCACGCCCAGATTCTTCGCCGCCTGCCAGTTGCGCCAGTAGTCGTGGGGCATCTGGATGTGGGTGGCGCCGAGGAACGCGAACGCGTCGTTGACGGCGTTGGAGAACGCCGGCACGCCGCCGACATTGGGGCTTTCGCCGACGCCCTTGGCGCCGATCGGATGATGCGGCGAGGGCGTCACCGTGAAGTCAGTCTCCCAGTGCGGCGTCTCCACGGCGGTCGGCATGAAGAAGTCCATGAACGAGCCGGTGACGACATTGCCCTCGGAATCGTAGCGGATCTCCTGGCCCATCGCGATCGCGAAGGCTTCGGTGAGACCGCCATGGATCTGGCCCTCGATGATCATCGGATTGATGCGGGTGCCGCAATCATCCAGCGCATAGAAGCGCCGGACCTTGTACACGCCGGTATCGACGTCGATGTCCATGACGCAGAGATAGGCGCCGAACGGATAGGTCATGTTGGGCGGGTCGTAATAGCTGACCGCCTCCAGCCCCGGCTCCATGCCCGGCGGCACCGAGTTGTAGGCCGCCCAGCAAATGTCCTTCATCGACATGACCTTCTCCGGCAGGCCCTTGACGCGGAAGCCGTCAATGTCCCATTCGAGATCGTCTTCGTGGACCTCGAGCTTGTAGGCCGCGATCATCTGCGCCTTGGCCTTGATCTTGCGCGCCGCCATCGCGATGGCGGCACCGGCGACCGGGGTCGAGCGCGAGCCGTAGGTGCCGAGGCCGTAGGGCGCGGTGTCGGTGTTGCCCTCCTCCACCATGATGTTGTCGGCGGGAATGCCGATCTCGCTGGCGATGATCTGCGCCCAGGTGGTCTCGTGGCCCTGGCCCTGGCTCTTGGTGCCCATCCGCGCGATGCCGGCCCCGGTCGGGTGCAGCCGGATTTCGCAGGAATCGAACATCGCAATCCCCAGGATGTCGCAGTTCTTGGACGGACCGGCGCCGACGATCTCGGTGAAGAACGACACGCCGATCCCCATGATCTCACGGGTCTCGCCGCGTTTGAACGCCGCGCGCTTCTCGGCCTGCTCCTTGCGCAGGCCTGCGTAGTCCACCGCTTCCATCATCTTGCGCATGGCGGTGTGGTAGTCGCCGGAATCATATTCCCAGCCCAGCGCCGAGTGATAGGGGAATTGCTCCGGCTTGACGAAGTTCTTCAGGCGCAGCTCCGCCGGGTCCATGCCGAGCTTCTGCGCGAGAATATCCATCGCCCGCTCGATGCAATAAGCCGCCTCGGTGACGCGGAACGAGCAGCGATAGGCGACGCCGCCCGGCGCCTTGTTGGTGTAGACGCCGTCGACGCTGAGATGCGCGACCGGGAAGTCGTAGGAGCCGGTGACGATGTTGAAGAAGCCGGCCGGCCATTTCGACGGATCGGCGCAGGCGTCGAAGCCGCCATGGTCAGCGAGCACGTGGACGCGCAGGCCGGTGACCTTGCCGTCCTTGGTCGCCGCGATCTCGGTGGTCATGTGATAGTCGCGCGCGAACGCCGTCGCGGTCAGGTTCTCGATGCGGTCCTCGACCCATTTCACCGGCTTGCCGGTGACAATCGAGGCCACCGCCGCGCAGATATAGCCGGGATAGGCGCCGACCTTGTTGCCGAAGCCGCCGCCGATGTCCGGCGCGATGACGTGGATCTTCTGCTCGGGGATCTTGGCGATCAGCGACACCACGGTGCGGATCACATGCGGCGCCTGGAAGGTGCCCCAGATCGTCAGCTCACCCTTGATCTTGTCGAACGCGCAGACGCACTGGCAGGTTTCCAGCGGCGACGGATGGGTGCGGTGATAGGAGATCATCTCCTTGATGGTGACCTCGGCCTTCTTGAACGCGGCGTCGGTCAGCTCCTTGTCGCCGACGCTCCATTCGAAGATGTGGTTGTGGTGCTTGCGCGGCCCGTGTGCGCCGACGGTCTTGCCAGCAAGATCCTCGCGCAGCACCGGCGCATCCGGGTCCATCGCCTTGAACGGATCGACCAGCACCGGCAGCGGCTCGTACTCGACGACCACCTTGGAGACGCCGTCATCGGCGGCATAGCGGTCGGTCGCGACGACGAAGGCGACCTCCTGGTTCTGGAACAGCACCTTGCCGTCGGCCAGCACCATCTGCACGTCGCCGGCGAGCGTCGGCATCCAGGCGAGGTTGACGGTCTTCAACGTCTCGGCGGTGATGACCGCGAGCACGCCAGGCACCTTCAGCGCCTCCTCGGTGTGGATCGCCTTCACCCGCGCATGCGCATGCGGCGAGCGCACGAAATCGCCATGCAGCATGCCCGGCAATTTCACATCGTCGACGTAGTTGCCCTTGCCTTGCGTGAAGCGGATGTCCTCGACGCGCTTGCGCCGGCAGCCCATGCCTTCGAGCGCGGCTTCGCGTTGTTCCCGCGTGGGAGTCATGTCGTTCATTCCGCGGCCTCCTGGAATTCAACGCCGTTGATCTTGGCGGCGGCGTATTGGATCGCCTTGACGATGTTCTGGTAGCCGGTGCAGCGGCAGATGTTGCCGGAGATGCCGGCGCGGATCTCGGCTTCCGTCGGCGACGGATTTTCCTTCAGCAGCCGATGCGCGCGGATGATCATGCCGGGGGTGCAGAAGCCACATTGCAGGCCGTGCATCATGCGGAAGCCTTCCTGCAGCGGCGACAGGGTGCCGTCGGCATTGGCCATGCCCTCGATCGTGGTGATCTCGGCGCCATTGGCCTGCACCGCGAGCATGGTGCAGCTCTTCACGCTCATGCCGTCGATGTCGATCGTGCAGGCGCCGCAATGGCTGGTCTCGCAGCCGATATGAGTACCGGTGAGCTGCGCCTGCTCGCGCAGGAAATGCACCAGCAACGTGCGCGGCTCGGCGAGGCCTTCGACCTCGCTGCCGTTCACCTTCATTGTGATGTGGGTTTTGGGCATTGGTTGCTCCCTGGAAGATCGCATGGCTTGGGCTCGACTCGAGCCGCGTTGTCAGTGCGCTCCCCTCCTCCTTGCGGGGAGGGGTCGGGGGTGGGGGTCCACGGCGGCAGTGTCGCCTTGGGCTCCCCCCTCCCCGCCCTCCCCCACAAGGGGGAGGGGGACGAGAGTGTTCGCCGCCTGGCGAAGCGAGCTTCAGCTCGCCCGGCTTGCCGCGCGCTGCAGCGCGCGCATCACCATGATGCCGCCGACATGGATGCGGTACTCGGCAGGTCCGCGCGCATCGGAGGCCGGTTGCATGATCGCGCGCGCTGCGCTTGCGGCCGCCTTCAGCGCAGCGTCATCGAGCGTGGTGCCGATCACGGCGTTCGCCGCGTCGGTGGCCAGCAGCGGCGTCTCGTGCAAATTGGTCAGCGTGATGACGCAGCTCGCCACCTGGCCGCCGGCCATGGTCAGCACCACGCCGGCCGCCGCGGTCGCGTAATCGCCGACCTTGCGCTTCAGCTTCTCATAGGCGTAGCCGTGACCGGCAGGAGGAACGGGGATGCTGATGCCGGTCAGGATCTCGCCGGGCTCGAGCGCCGTGAAATAGGCGCCCTGGTAGAACTCACGCGCCGCGACCTCGCGGGCGCCGTTCGGACCTTCGAGGCGATAGCTCGCATCCAGTGCCAGCATCAGCGCCGGCATGTCGTTGCCGGGATCGCCATTGGCAACATTGCCGCCGAGCGTGCCGCGGTAGCGCACCTGCGGATCGGCGATCAGGAGCGCCGTCTCGTGCAGGATCGGCAGGCTCTCTCCGATCTCGGCCGACGCCAGCAGTTCGGCCTGCGTGGTCATCGCGCCGATCACGATCCGGTCGCCGTCGCGGCAGATCCCCTTCAGGCCGGCGATACCGTGCAGGTCGATCAGATGCGCCGGGGTCGCCAGCCGCAGCTTCATCATCGGCAGCAGGCTGTGACCGCCGGCGAGCGGGCGGGCCTCGTCGCCGAGATCGGCGAGCAGCTTGACTGCGTCGCCGACACTCGCCGGCCTGTGATAGTCGAACGGGCCTGGAATCATGGCGTTTCCTCCTGTGCTGGCTTGCCTTGTCGGCTTGGCCTTGCGCTGAAACGGCCGGCGCTTGTTCTTGCTGCGAGAGCGAAGGACGAAGACAGGCGCGTCGCGCTATTGTTGCAGAGAGTCGACCGGGTTGACCGGTTGCGCAACGAAGCCGGCACGGAAGGCGGTGAAATCGCACGAATTGCGGGTCGCTGCGCACGAACTGCGTCAGCGAGGGCGACCCAATTCGGCGGAGACGCGGTGCGAGTCGGCGCGCGACGCCACGCCCGCGGCGACGCGCGGTGCGCGCCTGACATGATCGACATGTGTGCGTTGCGACGACGAGCGGCGCGCTGCCGCAGCTGCGAACTAAGTCTCAGGCTCAGGCCGGCCGCCGCAGCCCGAGCCGCGCCTTGACCTCGGCGACCTTGGCGCGGCTCACCGGCACGCGCGGCTTGGACGGACCATCGAGCTCGATGATCGCCCCCTCGCCTTCCTTGCCCACAAAGATCACGTGCTCGATGGCGATGATGTGACTGCGATGGACGCGGAGGAAGCGGCCGGGATCGAGCTGCGCCTCGGCCTCGGAGATTGACCACGGGCACATCCGCTCGCGGGTGCCGTCATGCACCCTCGTATAGTGCGCGTCAGCGCGCACGCTGCGGACATCACCGGCATCGATGAAATGGGTTCCATTGGCGCCTTCCAGCGGCAGCCGTGCTGCGGCGACGCGCGGCGGCTGGCCGATGCCGCCGAGCGGCGCGGCGATGCGGCGGGCGGACGGGGGATTCTCGACGGGATCGGGAGACGCCGGCGCCGCCGGCTGCGCGGGCGGCGGCGAAGCGGCCGGTTCCGGCGCGAGACGAGGCGCCGCCTCAGGCAGCACCGCGGCCACCCCCGACTGGCGGCGCGGGTCGGGCACCAGGGACAGCAGGAAGCCGGCAGCGAGGACGAAGCAGAGCACCGCGACGACGATCGCCAGCGCTTGCGGCGATGCAGCAAGCCCCGCGGCGTGATGATGTCCCGCGCCTTCCGGCACGACATGCATGCCCAGCATCGCCGTATAGTGCATGCCGGAGACCGCGACTCCGAACGCGACCGCACTGATGGCGAGCCGCAGCCCGTCCTGCCGCGCCAGGAAGATGCGCAGGCCGCCATAGGCGGCGATGATCGCGATGCCGACCGACAGCGCCACGAGCGCCGGATCGTGCGTCAGTCCGAACGGCCCGGCGAGACCGTGCATCCCGACATAATGCATGCTGGCGATGCCGGCGCCGAGCAGCAGCGCTGACGGAACGACGCGCCTGGCTGCGGGATCGCCGATGCTGACGAAGAACAGCGAGATGCCGACCACCAGCGCGCAGATCAGGAAGGAGATGATGGTCGGTAGCACCAGATAGACCGCATCGGCCGGCAACGGGGCCGCCATCATGCCCACGAAATGCATGGTCCAGATGCCCACGGCCAGAATGCCCGCGGCGCCGGACAACAGCACGCGCGGATTGGCTCCCGGCCCGCTGCGGATGCGCGCAGCGAGACCAAAGCCGGTATAGCCACCCAGGCTCGCGATCACGACCGAGAGCGCGACGAGATAAGGATCGTATCCTTCGATCATCCTTGTCGGCCGCCCGTCGCCACGGGCAGGCCTCCTCCCGGGGAGATTTTACAGGCGCCGCAAGGGGAATGACAACATGAGGCGACGAGCGGAAGGGGACGCGTTGTCGCTGGGGGTGTTGAAAGCGGCGCGCATGTGGCTGGCCGCGACCAGCCACACGACGTCGCCGCCTCAGATGATCCCGGCCGCCACCTGGCTGCGCAGCCGCTCCAGGCTCAGCAGGGTCTCCGCGCAGGCCGTCGCCACCTCGATGCCCTTGGTGGCGAAATGCTTGCGGAAGAAATCGAAATGCGCCTGCGTTTCGTGGAATTGCTGTGGCGTCAGCACCGCTGAAAACACCGGCACCTCGGTGCGCAGTTGCACATCCATCAGCGCCTTGATCACGGTGTCGGCGACGAATTCGTGGCGGTAGATGCCGCCATCGACGACGAGCCCGGCCGCGACGATCGCGGTGTAGCGCCGCGTCTTGGCCAGAAGCTGCGCATGCAGCGGGATCTCGAACGAGCCGGGCACCTCGAAGATATCGACGCGGTCGCGCGCGATGTGGCGCGCCGCGATCTCGTCGAGAAAGGCATGGCGGCATTCGGCGACGACGTCGCGATGCCAGGCCGACTGCACGAAGGCGACGCGTTGCGGCTTGGTGAAGCGCGGATGCGATGGCGCCGGCGGCGCGTCGTCGGGCGGGCTCGGCTCAGCCGGCGCGCTGTCTGCGCTGATCGTCGCAGTGGGTGAGGTGTCGGCGGGAAGGGTATCGGTAGGCGCGTCTTGTAGGATCTGATTCATGGTTGTCCTCGTCAGAGACCAGAATCAGGGCACACGGAACGACGACGCCCCGCGCGGAATTGCGCGGAGAGCCGGGACCCGTTCTCTTTCATCCGGACTGTGACCGTCGGCTTCGGAATCGCACCGAATCTGCTGACCCTTCTGCTCTTGGCGCGATCCGGGGAACGGGATTCTCCGGATTACGCCTTTTGCAGAAGGCGCTCGCGGGCTCGCGCGCTCGGCCGAGAGCGCTTACCGCCGGTGGGGAATTTCACCCCGCCCTGAGAACATGAGCCGCCCGGATGGACGGCCCACAGGAACTATGCAGGGGCTCCGCGGCGTCGACAAGGGCTCACGCCCGCGCTCCATGAGGGACGGCCATGCGGCCAGAAGCGGCCGTTCCCCCGCAAATCAGGCCCCTGATCAGACGCTGCGTCGAATCCGATTCCGTTTTGTTCTCATTCGGCCATGATTCCACAGGCTGGACAGGAGTTGTGGACGAAGCGGTGTTTGGCTGTGGACGGACTCACCCCCCCGTTGCGCGGATTCCGCAAATCACATCACTTTGTCCGCGCACGCCCGGGCATCCTCCGGGGCTGCAAGCCGGGTTCGAGGCGCCGACAGGGCGCGGGCCGGGTCGCCGCGTATGTACCAACGAGATCAAGAAGACAGAGGTCGAGACGGCATGTCCCTGCTCGAGAGCACTATCGATTCCGGAGATCATCCTTTGAGCGTGGTGGAGAACATCGCGTCCGACAACAATTGGATGTTCGAGCGCTCCGGCGAGGACGAGATCACGATCGCCTCCAAGGGGCAGTGGACCGACTATCAGCTCTCCTTCACCTGGATGGCCGAGATCGAGGCGCTGCATCTGGCCTGCGCCTTCGACATGAAGATTCCCGAAGCGCGCCGTGCCGAGGTGCAGCGGCTGATCGCCGCGATCAACGAGCAACTGTGGCTCGGGCATTTCGACATCTGGACCCACACCGGCATGGTGATGCACCGTCAGGCACTGGTGCTGCCGGGCGGCATCACCGCCTCCGGGCCGCAATGCGAGAGCATGCTGGCCGGCGCCATCCACGCCTGCGAGCGCTATTTCCCGGCGTTCCAGTTCGTCGTCTGGGCTGGCAAGTCGACGCAGGACGCCATGGCAGCAGCGCTGTTCGACACCGAAGGCGAGGCGTAAGGCGGCCCTCTCGCCCAGCGCGGGCTTGCCCGCGCATCCATCTCACATCATGATCTTTCCGCTTTGTTTGAGCATGATCTTTTCAGAAAACCGGTTTCCACTTTTCCGGATCATGCTCTAAAAGCCGCTTCTCGATATTGGTGGATGGCCGGGTCAAGCCCGGCCATGACGGGTAGTGGCTCGATGACGTCCGTTTCCGAACTGCAACACACCACAGGCCCCATCGTCCTCGCCGGCGCCGGCAAGATGGGCGGGGCGATGCTGACCGGCTGGCTGGCCGGCGGCCTCGATCCGGCGCGCGTGGTGGTGATCGAGCCGATGCCGTCGGCGGAGATCACCGCGCTCGCGGCCAGGGGCATTCGCCTCAATCCGGCTGCGCCCAGCCCGGCCGAGGTTGTGATCGTGGCCGTCAAGCCGCAGATGTTCCGCGAGGCCGGGCCGGCGCTGAAGCCATGGGTCGCCGACACCACGCTGGTGCTGTCGATCATGGCGGGCACGACCATCGCCAGCCTGCAGAACGTCGTGGGCGGCGCCGTGGTCCGCGCCATGCCGAACACGCCCGCCGCGATCGGTCGCGGCATCACCGTCGCTGTTCCCGCCAGCGATGTCAGCGCCGCCCAGCGCGCGCTGACCGATGCGCTGCTGCGCGCCACCGGCGCGGTCGAATGGGTCGATGACGAGGCGCTGATGGATGCGGTGACGGCCGTCTCCGGCTCGGGTCCGGCCTACGTGTTCCTGCTCGCCGAGGAACTCGCCCGCGCCGGCATCGCCGCCGGCCTGCCCGAGGCGCTCGCCACCAGGCTCGCGCGCGACACGGTGTCCGGCGCCGGCGAGCTGCTGCATCGCTCGGAGCTGTCGTCCGCGACGCTGCGCCAGAACGTCACTTCGCCCGGCGGCACCACCGCGGCCGCGCTGTCGGTGCTGATGGGGCCGGATGGATTCCAGCCGCTGCTGGAGCGCGCAGTGGCCGCCGCGACGGCGCGGTCGAAGGAACTGGCGACGTAGTCCCCGCGCCCTCCGCCGTCATTGCCGGGCTTGGCCCGGCAATCCATCTTCTTAGCAAAAATGTTTCTGGTGAGAAGATGGATGCGCGGGTCAAGCCCGCGCATGACGAGCTTGTTTGACGCAAGATCGCGGCATCTGCCGCACCAAGCGCACTACGGCACGGCGAACCGCTTCTTGAACTGCTCGACATTGATCAGCCCGCGGCCGTGACGGCCGTCGCCGATCTTGGTCTCGCCGTGATAGGCCTCGACGCTGAAGCGGATGACGCGGCGCTCGACCTCGATCACCTCGGCGACCGTGCGGATGGTGGCGCCGACCGGTGACGCTGCGAGGTGGCGGACATTGACCTCGGTGCCGACCGTGACCCAGCCCGGCGGCAGCACCGGATTGATGGCGTCGCCCGAGGTCATCTCCATTTCCAGGATCATCATCGGCGTCGCATAGACCATCGGCATATGCGGAACAAAGTGCCCGACCGTGCGCTCCGGCGGCACCACGAGCAACCGCTCGGCGCGCATGCCCGGCTTGATGATCTCACGTGCGTCCATGATCGCTCCGAACTCCGTTGTCGTCCCGGACAAGCCGTGACGCGCGACAGCGCGGCTCGGCGCCGATCCGGGCCCCCTACGCCGCGGCGGTCGTGACGGGCGAAAGGCCGATGACCAGCGCGCCTCAAACCATTCACTGGGGGTATGGGTCCCTGCGTTCGCAGGGACGACAGCGAATTTTGTCGAGACAGATGTTATGGCCTCGCCGGGATGACGGCCAACTACTTCTTCTGCTCAGCCGCGCGCTCGACGAAGGTCTTGCCGCCCTTCATCTTGTGCGTCAGCGGCGCCTCGTTGATCTGGATCACCACGGCCTCCGGATCGACGCCGAGATGCGTCACCAGCGCTTGGGTGATGTCGCGCATCATGTTGGCCTTCTGCTCGTCGGTGCGGCCGGCAGCCATGTTCACGGTGATCTCGGGCATTCGTTTCTCCTACCAATTTTCGTCGTTCTCGCGACCAGCTTAGGGGTGGAATTCGTCATCGCGAGGAGCGAAGCGACGAAGCGATCCAGGGTTTCTCCGAAAGGTCGTGTGGCTTGGCCCTGGATGGTTTCGCTTCGCCCGCAATGACGTGTCAAAATCGACAGCATCGTTTGACGTGAGGGATGCGCGCGTCAAGCCCGCGCATGACGCGTCGTGTTACCCCCAGCTCACGTCGTGGCGGGCGAGCACCTCGCGGACAGCGGCGACGAGTTCGTCCTCCTTGGCTGAGACCTGCGCCGGGCGGCTCTCGCGCCATTCCTGATTGGAGGCGATCGCAGCCGCCGCCTTGGCGCCCTCGATCAGATCCTTGATCTGCACCTCGCCGCGCGCCTTTTCATCCGAGCCTTGGATGATCACGCAGGGCGCGTTGCGGCGGTCGGCATATTTGAGCTGGTTGCCCATGTTCTTCGGGTTGCCGAGATAGAGCTCGGCGCGGATGCCGTGATTGCGCAAGGTCGCAACCATCTTCTGATAGTCCGCGACGCGGTCGCGATCGAACACGGTGACGACCACCGGCCCGAAGGCCGGGCGCGTGTCGAGCTTACCGAGCAAGGTCAGCGCCGCCTGCAGCCGCGACACGCCGATGGAGAAGCCGGTCGCCGGCACCGGCTCGCCGCGGAAGCGCGAGACCAGGCCGTCATAGCGCCCGCCGCCGCCGACCGAGCCGAAGCGCACGGGGCGGCCTTTTTCGTCTTTGGTTTCGAGGAGAAGTTCGACTTCGAAAACAGGTCCCGTATAGTACTCGAGGCCACGAACTACTGACACATCGACCGTAATCCTATTTGAACCGTAACCAGCTGCTTCGCAGAAGCTAACAATTTCCGTAAGGTCCTTAAGGCCTTCTGCTCCGCTCTTGGTCTGTCCAATTAATCCATGCCACTGACTTAGACCATAAAGGTTGTCTACGAACGTACCTGGATGGTTCGTCTTCATATCGTGCATTGGCCGGTGCGGGTTCTCCGCAAGCGAGACATCTACAGGCAGGCCACCTTCAAGGAAGACCTTGATCATGTTAATCGCGTCGTTGGATAGGCCAGCACCTTTTGCAAAGTCTCCGCTCTCGTCCTTGCGGCCAACTCCGAGGAGCTGCTCAACTCCTTCCCAACCAAGTCGATCCAACTTATCGATCGCTCGCATTACCGTAAGCCACTGAACATCGTCTGTGACGTTTAGTGACTCCCGTACGCCATCCAGCACCTTGCGATTACTTACCTTTACAATGAAGTGCCCCTTAAGGCCGAGCGCCTCCATCGTATCCGCCGCCATCATGCACATCTCGGCGTCCGCGGCCGGCGATGCGGAGCCGACCGTGTCGGCGTCGAACTGCATGAACTGGCGGAAGCGGCCGGGGCCCGGCTTCTCGTTGCGGAACACGTAGCCGGAGCGGTAGCTGCGATAGGGCAGCACCAGGCCGTCGGTGCCGTAGCGCTCGCCGACATAGCGCGCCAGCGGCGCGGTGAGGTCGTAGCGCAGCGAGATCCATTGCTCGTCATCGTCCTGGAACGAGAACACGCCCTCGTTGGGGCGGTCCTGGTCGGGCAGGAACTTGCCGAGCGCATCGGTATATTCGAACGCCGGCGTCTCCACCGGCTCGAAGCCGTAGCGTTCATAGACGGCGCGGATCTTCTCGACCATCTCGCGCGTGGCGGCGATCGCCGCGGGGCCGCGATCCTCGAGCCCGCGCGGCAGCCGCGCCTTCAGCTTCTGTTGTTTCTTCGGTTTGTCGGACATGGGACTCGACACGTAGGGTGAGCCAGACGCAGCGGGCCCACCAATGGCTGGATGACATCGCAGCGGTGGGCAGGGTCCGCTGCGCGGCCCTTTGCCCACCCGATGGGATGGAATTCGTTGCTTGGTTGGTAGCAGCCGGGACGGGGTGCGGCAACCCGCGGCTCTGGTCGAGCGCTGACGCGTAGCACTGGCTCGAACATCTCCATGTGAGCCGGGATGTTCGCCGCACGGGCAGCGTGCCCCCTCCCCCCTTGCGGGGGAGGGTCGGGGCGGGGGGCCACACGGGCAGTCTTTCCTGGGACCCCCGCCCCCGACCCCTCCCCGCAAGGGGGAGGGGAGTCGACCTTTGTCGGAGCAACAGCCCCCTACTTCACATCCCGGATCCAGTTGTGCGGATCCGCGCTACGGCCGTACTGGATATCGACGAGCTGCTTGCGCAGGCCCATGGCGACCGGGCCGGCCTCGCCGCCATTGATCAGGACATCGCCGCTCGCCGAGCGCACCTTGCCGATCGGCGAGATGACCGCGGCGGTGCCGCAGGCGAACGCCTCCTTGAGCTTGCCGCTCTTGGCGTCCGCGCGCCACTGGTCGATTGCATAGGCCTCCTCGCGCACCTCGCGGCCGGCGTCGCGCGCCAGCTTGATGATGGAGTCGCGGGTGATGCCCGGCAGGATGGTGCCCAAAGGCGGCGTCGACAGCGAGCCGTCGTCGAACACGAAGAACACGTTCATGCCGCCGAGTTCCTCGACATAGCGGCGCTCGATCGCGTCCAGGAACACGACCTGGTCGCAGCCATGCGCGATCGCCTCGGCCTGCGCCTTGAGGCTGGCGGCATAATTGCCGCCGCATTTGACGCCGCCGGTGCCGCCGACGGCGGCGCGGGTGTAGTTCTCCGAGACCCAGATCGAAACCGGCGCCGGGCCGCCCTTGAAATAGGAGCCGACCGGCGAGGCGATCACCGCGAAGATGTACTCCGCCGACGGCTTCACGCCGAGGAACACTTCGTTGGCGATCATGAAGGGACGCAGATACAGGCTGCCCTCGCCGCCGGGGATCCAGGCGCGGTCGATCCGCACGAGCTGCTCGACCGCCTCGATGAAGACGTTCTGCGGCAGCTGCGCCATCGCCATGCGCTCGGCCGAGTTCCAGAAGCGCTGCGCATTGGCGTCGGGCCGAAACAGGTTCACGCCGCCATCGTCACGCTTATAGGCCTTCAGCCCTTCGAAGATCTCCTGCGCGTAGTGCAGGACGGCAGCCGCCGGATCGAGTGGGAAGTTGGCGCGGGATTCGACGCGCGCGCTGTGCCAGCCCTTGTCCTGGCTGAATTGGACCACGGCCATGTGATCGGTGAACACGCGGCCGAAGCCCGGATTGGCGAGCTTGGCGGCGCGCTCCTGGTCGGAGGTGGGGTTGGTCGTCGGCTTGATGTCGAATGTCAAAGTCATGTCCTTGCTTCCCCCGCTTGATCGCCATGCGCGAGTTCTGTGGCCGACCTGCCCGTCCGGTTCAGTCGGCTCTTTGAATGTCGGACCAGCCGCGGCCGGTCCTTGAGCCGGTCGCCAGGCAAGCATGCCGTCACAGGACATGCTTTTGCGCCCGGCGGAAGTCCAGTATGGTTTGCCGAAATGCCGCTCGACATCACACGGTTGTTCAATCAGTGGCCCCGGACACCCGTCCGGGTTGCCTAACCCGTTCAGTCACGTCCTGAAACCGTCGCCATCCATGCACGATCAAAAATTTCGTGGCGGGCGATTGTTTTGTAACATTGAACCGCAGAAACGTCAATATGGCTGACATAAATTTCTCGTCTCCGGTATTGAGTCCCGAGCTGCGGGCAGCCGAGCCTCAGGCCGGTGCAGACGGAGAGCCGCTGCGCTGGGACATCATCGAGCTCCTGTTCTTCGCCTATCGCGACTTCGTCGGCGATGCGGATCAGGAGCTGGAGGCGTTCGGCTTCGGCCGCGCGCATCACCGCGTGATGCATTTCGTCACCCGCTATCCCGGCCTGAAGGTCGCCGATCTGCTGGACGTGCTGCGCATCACCAAGCAGTCGCTCGGACGCGTGCTCAAGCAACTGCTCGACGAGGGCTACATCGTGCAGAAGACCGGCAACAATGATCGCCGGCAGCGCCTTCTTTTTGCCACGCCCAAGGGCGAGGCGCTGGTGGCCAAGCTGGCCGGGCTGCAGACGCGGCGCATCGATCATGCGCTGGAGCAGATCGGACCGGCCGGCGCCGACAAGGTCCGGCAGTTCCTGCGCGCGATGATCGATCGCGACGATCCGGACAAGGTGCTGGAAGCCATTTTCAGGACGCCCGTCGCCGCTGCCAAGGAGTGACCGTGCCGATCGCCGCCATCACCTCCCATCCGCCGCAGACGCCGGCCGACGACGCACCGCATCTGTTGCTCGTCGACGACGACCGCCGCATCCGCGATCTCTTGTCGCGCTTCCTGCGCGGCGAAGGCTATCGCGTCACCACCGCGGCAAGCGCGAGCGACGCGCGCGCCAAGCTGACCGGTCTGCATTTCGATCTCCTGATCCTCGACGTGATGATGCCCGGCGAAAGCGGCTTCGACCTCGCCCGCTTCATCCGCACCCAATCCTCGGTGCCTATCGTGATGCTCACCGCGCGCGCCGAGCCGGACAGCCGCATCGAGGGCCTGCAGCTCGGCGCGGATGACTACGTGGCCAAGCCGTTTGAACCACGCGAACTGGCGCTGCGCATCGGCAACATCCTCAAGCGCGCGGCGCCGCCGCCGGCCGAGGAGGTCATCGAGCAGATCGCGTTCGGCCCGTTCGTCTATCATCTGGCGCGCGGCGAATTGAAACAGGGCGAGGAGATCGTCCATCTCACCGACCGCGAGCGCGAGATGCTGCGCATCCTCGCCAATGCCCGCGGCGAAACCGTGCCGCGCGGCGCGCTGACCGGCAACGGCACCGTCAACGAGCGCGCCGTCGACGTCCAGATCAACCGCCTGCGCCGCAAGCTCGAGATCGATCCCGCCAACCCGCTGTTCCTGCAGGCCGTGCGCGGCATCGGCTACCGGCTGATGGTTTCGGGCTGAGTATGAAAAACTGCTCCGACATCACGCGCGTCTGTTTCTCCGGTGGCGGTCATGCTCGTCCGCTTCTCTCGAACCCTGAGGCTTACGACGCCCTCGCCGCACGGTCGGTGCAGCCTCTCCCCTTGTGGGAGAGGGGGGATCGCATGAGCGGAGCGACATGCGAGCCGGGTGAGGGGTCTGTCTCCGCAGACGAGATCGCGGAAGCATACCCCTCACCCGGTTTTGAACTTCGTTCGAAACCACCCTCTCCCACAAGGGGAGAGGGTGCACCGACCCTGCCGAGGGCGGTCGTGCAACAACAATGCTCTCTCTGACATGACCACGCTCGACACCGGCCTCACCCTCATCCGCACCGCCTCGCGCCGGGTGTCGCGGGTCAACAGCATCGTCGGCAACGCTTTCAAGGGCTGGATGCCGACAGGGCTCTATGCCCGCGCGCTGCTGATCATGATCGTGCCGATGGTGATCCTGCAGACCGTCGTGGCCGGCGTGTTCATGGAGCGGCACTGGAACACGGTGACGCGGCGACTGTCGGCCGCCGTGGTGCAGGACGTCGCGGCGCTGATCGAGATCTACAAGGGCTATCCGCAGGACAAGGACCGCACCACGCTGCGGCGAATCGCGCAGCAGCGGCTCAATCTGGTGGTCGACTTCCTGCCGGCCGGCGACATGCCACCGCCCGGCCCCAAGCCGTTCTTCAACCTGCTGGACCAGTCGCTGTCCAGCCAGATCGGCCGTCAGATCAGCCGCCCGTTCTGGATCGACACTGTCGGCCGCTCCAACCTCGTCGAGATCCGGATTGCGCTCGACGATGCCGTGATGCGGGTGTTCGCGCAGCGCGGCGCCGCCTATGCCTCGAACACCGACATCTTCCTGTTCTGGATGGTCGGCACCTCGTCGATCCTGCTGATCGTCTCGGTGCTGTTCCTGCGCAACCAGATCAAGCCGATCCTGCGGCTGGCCGATGCCGCCGAGAGTTTCGGCAAGGGCCGCGAGGTCCACAACTTCCGGCCGCGCGGGGCGCGCGAGGTGCGGCGCGCTGCGCATGCGTTCCTGGAGATGAAGTCGCGCATCGAGCGCGCGATGGAGCAGCGCACCGCCATGCTGGCCGGCGTCAGCCACGATCTACGCACCATCCTGACGCGCTTCAAGCTCGAACTGGCGCTGCTCGGCGACAGCCCCGAGATCGACGCCATGCGCAAGGATGTCGACGAAATGTCGCATATGCTGGAGGATTATCTGGCGTTTGCGCGCGGCGACAATGGCGAGATCGCGCAGCCCACCGATATCTCCAACGCGCTGGAGGAGCTGCGCGGCGACGCCGAGCGCAACGGCCATTCCGCTACGGTGTCGTTCCATGGCCTGCCGGTTGTCACAGTGAAGCCGCAGGCGCTGAAGCGCTGCCTCGGCAACCTCGTGTCCAACGCGGCACGCCATGCCGATGCGATCGCCATCACCGGCCATCGCGACCACCGTTATCTCACCATCACGGTCGATGATGACGGTCCGGGCATTCCGGCCGAGATGCGCGAGGAGGTGTTCAAGCCGTTCCTACGCCTGGACGACGCGCGCAACCAGGACGAAGGCGGCACCGGCCTCGGCCTGGCCATCGCCCGCGACATTGCGCGCTCGCATGGCGGCGACATCACGCTCGGCGACAGCCCGATGGGCGGATTGCGCGCCAGCGTGCGGATCCCGGTCTGAGCAGCGGAGCGCGCTGCCGTCGCAGCAACCCGTTCGTAGTTCACTCGGCTCGCCGACAGGTGCGGCGATCGATCTTGCGCGCTACTGCTTCACACCCGGGATCAGGTTCTTGAGCTTGCCCATGTCCTTGATGTTCATCTTCATGCCGCCGGGCATGACGATGTCGCCGGGCTTCTGGCCGGGCTTGCAGGCTCCGAGCCACTTGGCCTCGATCGTCATCGCGGTATCCTTGACACCGGTGCCGGCGGCGCCGCCGGTGACGCGCGACATCGTCTTCACCGTGTAGGCGGAGTTGAAGTCGCCGGTGATGTCGGCATGCGACGTCGTATTGATGCCGCCGAAATTGCACACCGAATCGGTGGCGTAGCCGGTGGCGGTCTTCTGGATGTCCTGCTTGGAGCAGACTTGCTGCGCCATCGGCGAAGCGAAGTTGTTCATCTCCTTGTCGGTGGTCTCGTCGGTGCAATGCTGCATCGTCGCCTCCGGCGTCTGGCCGCCGGCGCTGAGCATCTTGAGCTCCCACAGGCCCGGCTTGCGCACCGGCAGGTCGAGGGCAAAAGCGACGCCCGCCGTTCCGCCCAGAAGGCCGCAACCCAGAAGGCCGCAACAAAGAGCTCCGAGGACGAGGCGCTGACGTGTCATGATTGTGTTCCGGCTTTGCTGTCGATCGGCGGACCGATGACGCCGAATCATGGCGTTAGTTTAGTCAGGCCACGATTCGGTTCAGTACAGCGTCCGCAAGGGCCGCTGCGCCGAACCGTAAGGCACCCAGCGGCAGGCAAAGGACACATAGCCGCCATAACGCGCATCGACCGCGAGGAATTTCGCGACCTTGCCGTAGGAGGCGCAGTGATCAGCCGCGATCTGGCGGGCATCGGCGGTCTGCGCCACCGGATAGGCGATGATGCCGCCGGTGTCGTTGCCCTTGATCGGCGGCACCCAATAGGCGTGGGCGGGCGCGACCGCCAGCACCGCCATGGCGGCCATCAGGCCGGCCATCGTTCCGAATCGGGCCTTCGCGATCCCGCCCTTCAGCATCCGCATTGCATTCTCCTTGCGCTGGCCTGTCATCCTAAAGGTCATGTCCGGCCAAGAAAAGAACACCGGCCTGCGGTTAACAGGACTAATCGTGGAGTGTTGCCGCGTTGCACTTGACCTGCTGGGGCGGTCGCGGCACGGTCTCTCCCTCAGATCCAGCCTTTGCGGACGGCCCATGCGCGACTTCAGCACAGCTTTCAAGACGTTCGGCGCGGTTTGTGGCGCGCTGCTGGCAACGATTGCCGCGTCCGCTCCCGCCAAGGCCGCCAATCCGCTGGAGATGAACTTCTGGCTGTCCGGCCCGAAATATGAAGGCCGAGTCGCGCCCTGCGAGGCAGCCGTTCCGACGATCGTGTCGCGGTTCCAGGAGAAGGAAAGCACCTTCTGGAATTCGACGCTGACGATCACCGGCGTCGCCAATGTCCGTGAGATCGCGTTCCGCCCCTGGCAGTCCGATAACATTCCGCGCCGGTTCTGCACCGGCAGCGTGATGGTTAGCGACGGCAAGGTGCGGACCGTCAACTACTCGATCATCGAGGATGGCGGCTTCGCCGGCTACGACCAGGGCGTCGAGTTCTGCGTCGTCGGCCTTGACCGCAACTGGGCCTTCAATCCGGCCTGCCGCGCCGCCAAGCCCTGATCCACTCGCCACCTGCTGCTTGTTGATCGGCAGGTTTCGCGCATGTGACAGAGCCGGCCGCGCGCAGCGTCATCTTTTTTGTTCTTGAAATGTTCCCGCCGACTGCTAAGTTCCTGGAATTCTCCGGGGAGTTAGCCATGTTCGAATGCCTGCGCCGACCTGCCGCCCTGCTGTTCAGAACGGCCGCCTGTATCGCTTTGCTCTGCGCCCTCGGGGCCTGGCCCGCCGGCGCCCAGGACCGGCGCCAGAACGCGCCGGGCGCGTTCGATTTCTACGTGCTGTCGCTCTCCTGGTCGCCCTCGTTCTGCGCCGAGGTCGAAGAGCGCGGCGGCCGCGGCAGCCGCTCCCAGCAATGCAGCGGACGGCCCTATTCGTTCGTCGTGCATGGGCTTTGGCCGCAATATGAAAATGGCTATCCCGAATATTGCGAGCAGCCGGCGCCGCGCCTGCCGCGCAACATCATGACCTCGATGCTCGATCTGATGCCAGCGCCGGGGCTGATCTACAACGAGTGGGACAAGCACGGCACCTGCGCCGGCCTGTCCGCGAAGACCTATTTCGAAACCATCCGCAAGGCACGCGCCGCGATCAAGATCCCGGAGGAATTCCTCGATTTGTCGCAGGCCAAGACGGTCACCCCCACCGCGGTCGAGGAGGCCTTCATCAAGGCCAATCCCAAGCTCACCAGTTCGGCCATCGCCATTACCTGCAACCGCACCCGGTTGAGCGAGGTGCGGATCTGCCTGTCGAAGGATCTGGAATTCCGCAACTGCGACGAAGTCGATCGCCAGGCCTGCCGGCGCGACGAGGTCAACATGCCGCCGGTCCGCGGCGGCTAGCAGTCCGCTGGGCGAGGGCCGGGGGTCGGCCAGCCTGCATTCCCGGCCGCGGGCTGTTCGTTGTCCGCGGCCGGCGCATCGCCGGGGTACCCTTTTCATCCGGAACGGCGTAACTGCTGCGGCATGAATTACCGACATGCCTTTCACGCCGGCGGCTTCGCCGATGTCATCAAGCACATCGTGCTGACGCGCATCCTGGTCTACCTCCAGGAGAAGCCGGCCGCGTTTCGTGTCATCGACACCCATGCCGGCGCCGGCCTGTATGATCTCACCGGCGACGAGGCCACGCGCAGTGGCGAATTCCTCACCGGCATCGCGCGACTGTTGCAGGCGCGGCTGTCCGAGCAGGCCTATGCGCTGGTCGCGCCCTATCTCGACATCGTCAGATCCTTCAATCCGCCCGGCGAGCTCGTCGCCTATCCCGGCTCGCCACTGATCGCCCGCGCGCTGCTGCGGCCGCAAGACCGGATGACCCTGTGCGAGCTGGCGCCGGTCCCGCGCAAGCAATTGATCGATGCGCTGCGCCGCGACACGCAGGCCCGCGTCGTCGATCTCGACGGTTGGGTCGCCTTGCCGGCTTTCGTACCGCCGAATGAGCGTCGCGGCCTCGTGCTGATCGACCCCGCCTTCGAAGCCAAGGATGAGTTCGAGCGTCTCGCAGACCGCTTCGCGACCGCGTTCGCCAAATGGACAACCGGTATCTATGTGCTCTGGTACCCGGCCAAGAGCCGCCGCGCCACCGAGCAACTCGCGGAGCGCGTCGCCCATCTCGCAGCCGCGGCGAAGCCACCGGGCAAGGTGCTGCGGATCGAGTTCAGCGTGGCGCCGCAGATCGAGGGCGAGGCGCTGACCTCGACCGGCCTGCTGGTGGTCAACCCGCCTTGGACATTGCATGATGAGCTCAAGCTGATCCTGCAGGAGCTGCAACGCCCGCTGGGCCAAGGTGGCGCCGCACGGTTTCGGCTGGAATTCCCCAAAGCTTGAAGCGGGCACTGGTCGAAAAGCCGTAGTCAATCGGCGCGGAACCGTATTACAGTGTCCGATTGTAAGACTGGCTTTACGTTCCGCTTCCGCGAATGGTTGCGGCGGGGTGATCAAGGCCTAACAAGATCCGACGTTCCGGCGTGATGAGCGCTGGACGTTAAGGTGGCCAACGCTTTCCGATCAAAGTGATGTCCGGTCGGACGCTGCGCAGACGCGCAGTGGAGGAAGCAATGCGGGGGAGGAGTTTCCCGATGGCCATGACTGGGACAGTCAAATTCTTCAATGGTGAACGCGGCTACGGCTTCATCAAGCCGGACGATGGTGGGCGCGACGTGTTCGTGCATATCACGGCAGTGGAGCGCGCCGGCTTGAAGGATCTGAGCGAAGGACAGCGTATCAGCTTCGAGGTCGAGCCGGACAAGAAGGGCAAGGGCCCCAAAGCGGTGAACTTGGTGCTGTCGTCCTAGAGCGACGCCCGCGCCATCGCGACCGCGCTTGAAAAGCGGTCGCAGATCGCGGGCGGCTCGACGTCAAACCATCCGTTTGTCTGAAAGTGCTGGCTCCCGGCCGGGTCGCGTGCACGGCTTTCACGCCGTTGCCGATGATGCTGCGCGCCTGTCCCGAACAGATCATGCGGCGCATCCGGAGCGGCATCATGAACTGATCGCTTTGTTCGAGCCTGCTCCTTGCGGAGAAGCGGTTGCCGCTTTTCCGGATCGCGCCCGCGCGACCAAAAAAATCCCGGCCGCTCGCGCGGCCGGGAGGTTGTTGTTCGGCGTTTCTTCTTCCTAATTTTTTCCTATCAGAAATGGAAGTTGATGCCTGCGCGCACCACTCCAAAGCGATAGTCGTTCTTCGCCCCCGTGATCACGAAATTGCTGCTGTCGAGATCGATGTAGAGATATTCGATCTTGGCCGTCCAGTTCTGCGCCAGGCCGAACTCGGCGCCTGCGCCGAGCGTCCAGCCCAGCGAGGTGTGGGATTCGGAGAGGCCGAAGGTCTCGCCGCGCAAGCCGCCGAAAGCGAGACCGCCGGTGCCATAGAACAGGATGTTGTTGAAGGCGTAGCCCGCGCGGCCACGCACGGTGCCGAACCAGGGGTTCGAGAACTTCCACGGTGCGAAGGTGTCGTTGGCCCCGGTCAGGTTGATGTCACCCTCGGCGCCGAACACCCAGGGGCCGTTCTGCCAATTATAGCCTGCGGTCAGGCCACCGACGAGGCCGGATGGCTTGGTCGGGTTGTTGCCGACCGATCCCCATTCATAGCCCAGCGTGCCGCCGAGATAGGGGCCGGCCCAGCTATAGGCATTGAGCGGCTGGTTCACCGTATAGGGCGCCTGGCGCCCGTAATTGAAATCGGCCGCCTGCGCCGACACCGATCCCAGCGCCGCTGCGACGGCAGCACCCACCATGAACCTGTTCATCGCTCACTCCACGCAACTCGCCGTCACCACCCGAAGCATGCGCCGCGCGACGATCGCGCGCGGGCCGGCATGGTTACGGAACTCCGTCTTTTTTCGTGAGCATTTATCGAGAGTTTTAGGTTAAGCCGTTGTTAAGCCGGGTTACCCGCCGATTAACGTGCTTAACGAAGCGTTACCGCGGCCGCTGTGCATGGCGCCACCGCACGCTGGCGGGCGCGGCCGCGAGCGCTTAATTTGCTGACATGACCACCCAAAGCTCTGATCCATCCAAGGCGCCGGCGCCCGACCCCAGGCGTGGCGCCGCGGCCGACCTGCCGCCCGAGCCGACCGATACGCCCGATCTCGATCCCGCGGCCTCCGCGGCCGACGAGGACGATGAATCGCGCCTGCCGGAGTTGACGGAAGAGACCCTGGAGCCGGTCGGCGAAGGTCCGCTCGCGACCGGCCATGCCGCCATCGAGAACGCGGTGCGGCTGGCGCCGACCTCGCCCGGCGTCTACCGCATGCTGAATGCGGCCCATGACGTGCTCTATGTCGGCAAGGCCAAGAACGTCAAAAAGCGCCTGTCATCCTATGCCCGCGCCAATGCGCCGCTGCCGGCGCGCATCCTGCGCATGATCGCGGCCACCGTGGCTGTCGAGATCGTCTCGACCACCACGGAAACCGAGGCGCTGCTGCTCGAGGCGAACCTCATCAAGCAGCTCAAGCCGCGCTTCAACGTGCAGCTGCGCGACGACAAGTCGTTCCCCTACATTCTCATCACCGGCGACCATTGGGCGCCGCAGATCCTCAAGCACCGCGGCGCGCAGTCGCGGCCCGGACGCTATTTCGGCCCGTTTGCTTCAGCCGGCGCGGTCAACCGCACCATCACGGCGCTGCAGCGCGCGTTCCTGATCCGCTCCTGCACCGATTCGTTCTTCGAGAGCCGTACCCGCCCCTGCCTGCTGCACCAGATCCGCCGCTGCGCCGGTCCCTGCACCCAGGAGATCGACTTTCCCGGCTATACCGAGCTGGTGCGCGAGGCGACCGACTTCCTGTCCGGCCGCAGCCAGGCGGTGAAGGCCCTGCTCGCGGCCGAGATGGAGAAGGCCTCGAGCGAGCTCGAGTTCGAGACAGCCGCCGTCTATCGCGACCGTCTCGCGGCGCTGTCGGCGATCTCCTCGCAACAGGGCATCAATCCACGGACGGTCGAGGAGGCCGACGTATTCGCAGTCCACCAGGAAGGCGGCTTCTTCTGCGTCGAAGTGTTCTTCTTCCGCACCGGCCAGAACTGGGGCAACCGCGCCTACTTCCCGCGTGCCGAGAAGACCTTCACGCCCGAGGAGGTGCTGTCCGCCTTCCTGTCGCAGTTCTACGACGACAAGCCGCCGCCGCGCCTGGTCCTGCTGTCGCACGAGATCGAGGAAGCCGAACTGCTGGCTGAGGCGCTGTGCGTCAAGGCCGGCCACAAGGTCGAAGTCTCCACGCCGAAGCGTGGCGAGAAGAAGGACCTCGTCACGCATGCGCTGACCAATGCGCGCGAAGCCTTGGGCCGCAAGCTCGCCGACACCGCGACGCAGAGCCGCCTGCTGGAAGCGATGACGACGACGCTCGGCCTGCCGCAGATCCCGAAGCGGATCGAGGTCTACGACAACAGCCACATCCAGGGCACCAACGCGGTCGGCGCGATGATCGTCGCCGGCCCCGACGGCTTCATGAAGAACCAGTACCGCAAGTTCAACATCAAGTCGGAAGGGCTCACGCCCGGCGACGATTATGCGATGATGAAAGAGGTGCTGCAGCGCCGCTTCAAGCGGCTGGTCGCGCCGTCCGAAAAGGACGTCGCGCGCGCCGCGAAAGAGGACGACGTGCCACAATGGCCGGACCTCGTGATCATCGACGGCGGCCGCGGCCAGCTCAATGCCGTCCGCGAGATCTTCACCGAACTCGGCGTCACCAACGTGGCGCTGATGTCGGTCGCCAAGGGCCCCGACCGTGACGCCGGCCGCGAGACGCTGTTCATCCCCGAGCGCGAGGCGATCAAGCTCGAGCCGCGCGATCCCGTGCTGTATTTCATCCAGCGCCTGCGCGACGAGGCGCATCGCTTCGTCATCGGCTCACACCGCAAGCTGCGCAAGAAGGACATCCGCGAGGCCGGCCTGCAGGAGATCCCCGGCATCGGCCCGTCGCGCAAGCGCGCGCTGCTGCACCATTTCGGCACCTTGAAAGAGATCGAACGCGCCTCGATCGCCGATCTCGGCAAGGTACCGGGCGTGAGCGCCGAAAGCGCGCGGAAGATTTTCGAGTATTTTCACAGCAATGCGAGCTGAGGTGCGGCCCCGGAAAGACGGCGAGGGTGGCGCCCCACCGAGGCACCGGCTCCAGTCTGACGAAAACAATTTACCCGGACAAAAATATCGGATATACACCCGGATGAAAATCCAGGAGCCCCACCATGACCCCCGACCAGCGCAAGGCGGCCGTCGCCGCCTATAAGGAACGCAAGTCTCCCGCCGGCATCTTCGCGGTGACCTGCGCCGCCACCAGCGAGCGCTGGATCGGCTGCGCGCCGGACCTCGACAAGATCCAGAACCGCCTCTGGTTCACCCTGCGCCAGGGCGGCCATCGCCGCGGCGGCCTGCAAGCGGCCTGGACCGCCCATGGCGCGGAGGCGTTCAGCCTCGACGTGATCGAGACCCTGGACGAGGAGACGCTGGACTATGTCCGCGACCGCGTGTTCGCGGAACGCCAGGCGCATTGGTGCGCGGTGCATGGCGCCGAGGCCATCTGACAGGGACGGCTGAGATGACCGGCTGACTTGGCTTGGCCCGCGCTTCGCGCCATTGTCATTGCAGCGCAATAAGGTCGGGCGGCGGACGCCGGCCGCGCCGATCTGGAGACTGGCGCGACCGCGTCCGGTTGCTTAATGAAGCATTGCGGCTCGCGTTGCCCTGCGCGGGAGAGTTCCTATCTCGGCAAGACTTCGTTGCGATTCGCGTCATATCTGCGTCATCCTGCCGGTGCAGTTCGGCTCGAAGGTTGACGTTCGCACGGCATCAGTATTGGTACACCGGATGAACATTGCGACCACACGCGTGCCCAGCAAGACGTCGACGTCCCTGCCGAACATCCTGACCTATACGCGGATCGCCGCGATACCGGTCGTGGTCGGCTGCATCTACGCGCAGTCCATCATGGACTATCCGCTGTGGCTGCGCTGGGTCGCCGTCGCCGTGTTCATCGCGGCCGGCGTAACCGATTATCTCGACGGCTATTATGCCCGCATCTGGAACCAGCAATCGGCCTTCGGCCGCATGCTCGATCCGATCGCGGACAAGCTCCTGGTCGCGTCCTGCCTGTTGATGCTGGCCGCCGACAACAGCATCCATGGCTGGACCTTGTGGGCGGCCATCGTGATCCTGTGCCGCGAGATCCTGGTGTCGGGCCTGCGCGAATATCTCGCCGCGCTGCGCGTCAGCGTTCCCGTGACCAAGGTCGCGAAATGGAAGACCACGATGCAGCTGATCGCGATCGGCTTCCTGCTCGCCGGCGAGGCCGGTGACCAGATCGTGCCGGTGGTGACCATGATCGGGATCGTGCTGCTGTGGACCTCGGCGATCTTCACGATCTATACCGGCTATGATTATTTCCGCTCCGGCATCCACCACCTCATCGAGGAAGATTCGCGATGAAGGTGAAGTATTTCGCCTGGGTGCGCGAGCGCATCGGCAAGGCCGAGGAGACGATCGAGCCGCCTGCGAGCGTGCGCACGGTGGGCGAGCTGATCGCCTGGCTGACCGCGCAGGGCGAAGGCTATGCCTATGCCTTCGAGAAGCCGAAGGTGATCCGCGCCGCCATCGACCAGTCGCATGTGCAGCCGGATGCCCCGATCTCGGGCGCCCGCGAGATCGCTTTCTTCCCGCCGATGACCGGCGGCTGAGCACGCCAGCAGAAGACCCGCACCATGACCGCGATCGTCACCGTCCGCGTGCAGCCAGAGGATTTCGACACCGCGGCCGAGATCGCGGCGCTCAGCCATGGCCGCACCGATATCGGCGCAGTCGTCAGCTTCTCCGGCCTGTGCCGCGGCAACGACCATGACACGCCGATCAGCGCGCTGGTGCTCGAACACTATCCGGGCATGGCAGAAGCCGAGATCATGCGCCATGCCGAGGAGGCGATGGCACGCTGGCCGCTGCAGGGCCTGACCGTGATCCACCGCTTCGGCCGCATCACGCCCGGTGAGAACATCGTGCTGGTGGTCACCGCGTCGAGCCACCGCCGGGCGGCGTTCGAGGCCGCGGAGTTCCTGATGGATTATCTCAAGACCAACGCGCCGTTCTGGAAGCGCGAGGAGACCGCTGATGGCGGCAGCTGGGTCGAGGCCAAGAGCCACGACGACGCCGCCGCGGCGCGCTGGACATCGTGATGGCGAAGAAGGTCAAGACGACTGCGCCGCGCAAGGCGCCGGCACCCAAGCTGCCGAAGGTGAATGCTGGCGAGCTTGTGACCCTGCTCGACTATCTGCGCTATGCGGTGAGCCGGTTCCAGGACGCCGACCTGGTGTTTGCGCATGGCACCACCGATCCGGTGTCGGAGGCCGCCTTCCTGATCGGTGAAGCGCTGCATCTGCGCCCCGATCAGTTCGAGAGCTTCGTCACCGCCCGGGTGACCGCCGCCGAGGGCAAGCAGATCCTCGACCTGATCACGACCCGGATCACCACGCGCAAGCCGGCGGCCTATCTGGTCAACAAGGTCTACATGCGCGGTCTGCCGTTCTATGTCGACGAGCGCGTCATCGTGCCGCGCTCCTTCATCGGCGAACTCCTGGAGACGCATTTCGGTGGCGCCGAGGCCGACGGCACCTCGCTGATCGACGATCCGCTGGCCGTCGACAGCGTGCTGGATCTCTGCACCGGCTCCGGCTGTCTCGCCATCCTGGCCAGCCGCCACTTCCCCAACGCGATGATCGACGCCGTCGACATCTCCAAGGATGCGCTCGCGGTCGCCGCGAAGAACGTCGCCGACTACGACCTCGGCGAGCGCATCTCGCTGCACCGCGGCGATCTGTTCGCGCCGCTCAGCCAGCGTCGCTATGATTTGATCATCAGCAATCCGCCCTATGTCGATGCCGAGGGCATGGCCGGGCTGCCGCAGGAATGCCGCGCCGAGCCCACGCTCGCCTTCGATGGCGGTGCCGACGGCCTCGACATCATCCACCGCATTCTCGGCCAGGCACGCGACCATCTCACCGCGGAAGGCGGGCTGCTGTGCGAGGTCGGCCGCGACCGGCCGCAGATCGAGGCGTCGTATCCGGACCTGCCGCTGCTGTGGCTCGATACCGAGGAGTCCGAGGGCGAGGTGTTCTGGATCACCGCCCAGGATCTGGTCTGAGGCAGCGTCCGCCAGGCGCAGGCGCGATCCCCGCGCCGTCCGATCCATTGGCGCAAAATGACGCGGCAACTTCCACCAAACAGCACTTTCTGCCGTTGCCGTGCAGAATCCGCTCACCAGAGCAGCAGGAACGCTGGACCTTTGACATTTCCGTCGGTGCGCGAAGCTGATAGCTTGCCGCTGGCTCGGACAGTCGGCTGACCACGTCGGCGCGCATTCGGGCCCATCAAGCACGATCCGTTTCGGCAAGCTGTCTTGGCACCGGTTCGCCACCTTTCCGGATCATGCTGGCGCCGTCGCACAACCTGCCTTGAACGTCCCGAGAGGTCCCCATGCTGGACAAGAGCCCCCGCCCCGCCGTCACCGTTCCGAACGATCTTGCCGCGCATTGGATGCCGTTCACCGCGAATCGCGCGTTCAAGAAGAATCCGCGCCTGCTCGCCGGTGCCAAGGACATGCACTACATCACGATCGATGGCCGCAAGATCATCGACGCCGCCGCCGGCATGTGGTGCTGCAACGCCGGACACGGCCGCACCGAGATCGCCGAGGCGATCGGCAAGCAGGCCGCCGCCCTCGATTACGCGCCGCCATTCCAGTTCGGCATTCCCCAGGCATTCGAGCTGGCGAACCGCATCGCCGACCTCGCGCCCGCCGGCCTCGATCACGTGTTCTTCTGCAACTCCGGCTCGGAGGCCGCCGATACCGCGCTGAAGATGGCGCTCGCCTATCACCAGATCAACGGCCAGGGCAGCCGAACCCGCCTGATCGGCCGTGTCCGCGGCTATCATGGCGTCGGTTTCGGCGGCACCTCGGTCGGCGGCATCGTCAACAACCGCAAGATGTTCGGCACGCTGCTGACGGGCGTCGATCACATCCCCGCCACCTATGATCGCGAGAAGCAGGCCTTCACCAAGGGTGAGCCGGAGTACGGCGCGCATTTCGCCGAAGAGCTGGAAAACCTGGTCGCGCTGCACGGTGCCAACACCATCGCCGCGGTCATCGTCGAGCCGATGGCCGGCTCGACCGGCGTGATCCCGGCACCGAAGGGCTATCTCAAGCGCCTGCGCGAGATCACCCAGAAGCACGGCATCCTGCTGATCTTCGACGAGGTCATCACCGGCTTCGGCCGCCTTGGCCACGCGTTTGCCGCCGAGCGCTACGGCGTGACGCCGGACCTGCTCACCTTCGCCAAGGGCGTCACCAACGGCGCCGCGCCGATGGGCGGCGTGGTGGTGCGCGACACCATCCACGATGCCTTCATGAGCGGCCCGGAGCACATGGTGGAGTTCACTCACGGCTACACCTACTCGGCACATCCGATCGCCTGTGCCGCCGGCCTCGCCACGCTCGACATCTACCGCGACCACAAGCTGTTCGAGCATGCCAAGGCGATCGAGCCGAAATGGGCCGACGCCGTGATGTCGCTGAAGGGCCTGCCCAACGTGCTCGACATCCGCACCGTCGGTCTGACCGCCGGCATCGACCTCGCGCCGCTGCCCGACGCGGCCGGCAAGCGCGGCTACTCGGCGATGGAGCAAGCCTTCCACAACACCGACCTGATGCTGCGCATCGCCGGCGATACCCTGGCGCTGACTCCGCCGCTGATCATCAGCGAGGACCAGATCGGCGAGATCGTCGACAAGGTCGGCAAGGTCATCAAGGCCGTGGCGTAAGCCTCAGCCCTCCTGGTCAGCTCGATCATCCCCTCCCCGCGCCAGCGAGGAGGGGATTTGTTTTGGTGCCACGACCGGCGGCGCAGCCCCGGGGCCGCGCTCGCCGGGAACCTTCGCACCCCCTCCACGTTCATGTCGCGAGCCGGCGTTTCGCGCGCGGCAAACGAACCTTCGGAGGACGCGCATGCTCGCACCGCCAGGCGAACTCTTGCAGCTGGGGCTGGAGCAGCGGCTGAACCGCGTCAAACGCGCCACGCAATCCTATATGCGCGACCGCGCGCGGCAGGCCACGGGCACGGTGACTTCCTACGTCGTGGCTGCCGGGCTGTTCGCGACCGCAGGCCTCTTCCTGATCGCGGCCTGCATCGTCGGCCTGACGGCGCTGTTCCGTTGGGTGGAAATGACCTACGGCCTGTTCACCGCATTCGCGGTGGTCGGCGGCATCCTGGTCGCGCTGGCGGTGATCTTTGCCGTGATCGCAGCCGTCAAGTTGCGCAGCCCGGCCCCGCATTATCCGTCCCTCGGCAGCCGGCTGCGCGTGGCGATCGCCTCGCCGACGTCGCGCCAGCCCGACGCCGACGAGATCGACCCCGACACTATCCCGCTCGCACCCTCGGCGACGTCTTCGAACCACGGCGGCGGTCTTGGTGGCGCACTCGGCCGCGTCAACCTGCCAGTCGGAGTCGCCGTTGCAGCGCTGCTGCTCGGCGTGGCCGCCCTGCGAAGGCGTCAGCACCGCAACGCGTGACGCTGAGGGGAACGCTTGGTTCGATGAGGGTCGAACCATGACTGGATCATCTGAGCTGATCAACTTGACGAGGGTGACATGTGCACCAGCATGCGGACACCTTCGCGGAGGCGCCGATCGGTCCGCGTCAGCGCGTCAGAAATGATCCAGAAACAAAATCGCCGATTTCGTCGCGTGGAACGCGGCCGATCGACTTCCGCCTCTCATGAATGTTCACCATGTCCAGCGACGCTGGCCCGTACTCCGTTGTTCTACGGGACGCGTCACTACGATGACACTTCACCTTGCGGCGTGATTTTGCGTAAATGACACGCCCTGGGGAAATCATCTGTCTCTCCCGGTATTTGAATCCTGCCAGCTATCCTCGCGAATCAACAGAAGTGCTAGGGTTGTATTCGGTTGGGAGCGTCGCGCAGCATGATCCGGATTTCCACGATTTTCATCGCCATCTGCATGGTTCTGGTCGCGGCTTCGCTCGGCCTGATCCTGTATTCGGTGGCCGGTATGAGTGGCTCGGAATCTGCGATCGTCGCACTCGCCGCGCTGACCTTCCTCATCCTCTACAACGCCGTGTCGATGCGGCTGCGCGACCGCTCCGACGTCGGCAGCCAGATTGCTGATCTGTCGCGTGGCACCGCCGATCTCGCGCGCCAAGTCGCCGAGTTCGGTCGCCGCCTGTCCGCGGTCGAAGGGCGCGTGGTGTCGTCGAATTCGGTCAGCACCGACCGCCTGCAGGGCGTGATCAGCGAGATCAACGAGCTCGGCGGCCTGATGAAGCAGCTCGCCGTCACGGTCGCACAGCACGAGGATCTGATCGCCGCGATCCCCTCTCAGGCCCAGCCAGCAGCATCGGCACCGACACCGTCTGCTTCGGCGGAACCCGTGCGTCCTGCTGCGGCCGCACCGGCTTCGACTCCAGTCGTGGAGCCCAAAATCGCCCCCGCGACCGCGCCCGAGGTGAAGCCGGCCGAGCCCAGCATGCGCGTCACCCCTCCCGCCGGCCTGACGCCTGCGAAGCCGGTCCCGTCGCAGCCGAGCCCCTCGCCTGTCGCGACCAACGCGCCCCCGGCCGCTGCCGCAGCCCCCGCCGCCCCGCGCAGCCAGCCGCAGATGCTCGCCGCCGTAAAGGCTGCGCTCGACGACAACCGTCTCGACATTTATCTGCAGCCGCTGGTGACGCTGCCACAACGCAAGGTGCGATTCTACGAAGCGGTGACACGGCTGCGCGACGAGCGCGACCAGGTGCTTGCCGCCGACGACTTCATCGGCATCGCGGAGGCGGCCGGCCTGGTGGGGCGCATCGACCACATGGTGATGCTCCGCTGCGTGCAGGTGCTGCGCCGGCTGATGGTGCGCAACAAGGAGGTCGGGATCTTCTGCAACGTCTCGTCGGCCACCCTGAGCAGCCCCGCCAACTTCTCACAGTGCCTGGATTTCCTGGAAGCCAACCGCGCGCTGGCGCCGTCCTTCGTGCTCGAATTCAAGCAGGCGACGTTGCGCAACCTCGGCCCGACCGAGACCGAGCATCTCGCGGCGCTCGCCCAGCGCGGCTATCGTTTCTCGATGGACCACGTCACCGAATTGCGGTTCGAGCCGCGCGAGCTCGCCGACCGCGGCATCCGCTTCATCAAGGTGCCGGCGGCGCTGCTGCTCGATCCCAAGCAGGGCTCGGTGTCCGACATCCACCCGACCGACCTCTCCGACCTGCTGGGCCGCTTCGGCATCGACCTGATCGCCGAGCGGATCGAGGGCGAGCGCAGCGTCATCGACCTGCTCGACTACGACGTCCGGTTCGGCCAGGGCTTCCTGTTCGCCCCGCCGCGGCCATTGCGGCCCGAGGGTTCATCTGCTACCGGCGTGGCCGCTGCGGCCTCCCCTGGAGGCGGGCAGGACATCAAGATTCAGGATCCCAATGCCGCCGGCCCTCATTCCTCCGACGCGTCAACCACCAGCGCCTCACCGCGAAGCGTCGGCAATGCTGCACTGGCGCGTCGCATCGCCGGACCGGCCTGAGCCGCGCCTGCTGCCATGACGTCGCTGCACTTCGAAGAGCGGCTGCGCGACCTGGTCGGCCGCAAGCAGGTCGTGCTGAGCGACATCTGGGGCGTGGTCCATAACGGGCTGGAATCCTTTCCCGAGGCCTGCGAGGCGTTGCATTGCTTCAGGCGCGAGGGCGGTACGGTGATCCTGATCACCAATGCGCCGCGGCCGGCCGATTCCGTGCAGCGGCAGCTGCGCAAGCTCGGCGTGGCCGACGAGGTCTACAGCGCCATCGTCTCCTCCGGCGACCTGACCCGCCATTACGTGGCGGACCATCCCGGCGGCAAGGTGTTCTGGCTCGGCCCCGAGCGCGACAACTCGATCCATCGCGGCCTCGAGGTGACCCTGTCGCCGCAGGACGAGGCCGACTACATCATCTGCACCGGCCTCTACGACGACGAGACCGAGACCGCCGAGGATTACCGGCCGATGCTGCTTCGCGCGCTGGAGCGCAAGCTGCCGCTGATCTGCGCCAATCCGGACATCGTGGTCGAACGCGGCGACCGCCTGATCTACTGCGCCGGCGCCATCGCCGAACTCTACCGCGAACTCGGCGGCGAGGTGATCTTCTACGGCAAGCCGCACCGGCCGATCTACGAACGCGCCATGCGGCTCGCCGAGCAGCATGCCGGCCGGCCGGTCGCGCGCGAGGAGGTGCTCGCGATCGGCGATTCCGTCCGCACCGACCTCGCCGGCGCGCATGCTTTCGGCATCGACTGCCTGTTCGTGACCCGCGGCATTCATTCCGAGGAGTTCGCCGGCGTCGATCAGCTCGATCCGGCCTCGGTCAAGGAGCTGTTCGGCCATCCGCCGCGCGCCCTGATGCGGGAATTGAAGTGGTGACAATGAAAAACGCCCGGCTGTCAGGCCGGGCGTTTTTCATGCTGGGATCGCAGGATTCGACCGGCGCTCAGGCCGTGGCCATGTCCGGGAACACGGCGTCGATCTTGGTCTTCAGGGTCGCCGCGTTGAACGGCTTGACGATGTAATTGTTCACGCCGGCCTTCTTGGCCGCGATCACGTTCTCGGTCTTGGATTCCGCCGTGATCATGATGAACGGGGTGGTCGCCAGGTTGGGATCGGCGCGGACCTCGCGGAGCAGGTCGTAGCCGGTCATCGGCTCCATGTTCCAGTCCGAGATCACGAGGCCATACTTCTTGGCGCGCATCTTGTTGAGCGCCATCGAGCCGTCGCTGGCGTCGTCGATGTCCTCGAACCCAATCTGTTTCAGAAGATTCCTGATGATACGGATCATGGTGCTGTAATCGTCGACGACGAGCACCGGCATCGTCAAATCAACCGCCATCTTGACTCCCCCAACGCGAACACAACGCGCAGACTGTTACCAAAACGATCTTTTCGGCTCAGGTCTCGAACGACCTCCGCCATCCGGGTTCAGGAGTAGCACCAGCCGTTAAACAGCGCGTTAACTGCACCCCGTTCGCATGTCGGCTTTGCTGCGCTGCATGCGCCCGGGGCCCCCTTCGGCTTGACTTCGGCAGGCCGGCCGCCCACGGTCCAGGTCGACCTCCGCCGATCGGCGGCTTCGCGAATCCACGAGATATTTCCGTCACATGGCTGCTTTCACGATCATCCGCGACACCACCCCGCCGGCCGACATCGTCAAAGGCGCGGTGGTGGCGATGGGAAATTTCGACGGCGTCCATCTCGGCCACCGGGCCGTGATCGAGGCGGCGGTCGAAATGGGCAAGAGTCACGGCCGTCCGGCGCTCGCCCTGACCTTCGAGCCGCATCCACGGCGCTTCTTCAGCCCCAACACACCGCAATTCCGACTCACCGACGAACGCGCCAAGCTGCGGCTGTTGGCCGGAACCGGGCTGCAGGGCGCCGTCGTCATGACCTTCGACAAGGGCCGTGCCCAGACCTCGGCGCAGGATTTCATTCACCATGAACTGATCGGCCGCCTCGGCGTCGCCGGGATCGCGGTCGGCTACGACTTTCATTTCGGCAAGGGTCGCGTCGGCTCGCCCACTCTGCTCGCCAGCGAGGCCCCCAAACTGGGCATCGAGGTGGACGTGCAGCCCCATGTCGACATCGACGAGCGGCCGGTCTCTTCGACCGCGATCCGCGAGGCGCTGGCCGAGGGCCAGGTCGCCGAGGCCACCGCGATGCTCGGCGGCCCCTGGTTCGTGACCTCGGAGGTCATCCATGGCGAGAAGCGCGGCCGCGATCTCGGCTACCCCACCGCCAATATGCGGCTCGACCGCGATTGCGGCCTGCGCCACGGCATCTATGCCGTCCGGGTTGGCCGCGGCCGCGGTGCGAACCGGGTGCAGATCGACGGCGTCGCCAATTTCGGCCGCCGGCCGACCTTCGACAATGGCGCGCCGCTGCTCGAGACCTTCCTGTTCGACTTCAAGGACAGCCTCTATGGCGAGGTCCTGGATATCGCTTTCATCGGCTTCATCCGCGAGGAGGCGAAATTCAGCTCGATCGAGGCCCTGATCCGGCAGATGGACGACGACAGTGCCAAGGCCCGCGCCCTGCTTCAGGCGAATGCAGGCCTCTTCCCCCGGCTCGGCGAGATCGAATAGGCCCGGCTGCCCGGCGGCGCACGATCACTTTGCGATTTCGCCGTCCGGCTGCTATGAGAAAGCCCCATGTTGATACGGCGCATCATCGGCATTAGCGGCCCGGCTTCCGCCTGAGCTTTTCGAGCTCGGCGCAAGACCGGGATGTCTCTGCTCGTTCCGCCGCCCGCGATCCCAGCTCGCGCCTCCGCGCCCCCTCTTTGAGCTCATCAAGCCAGATCACGATGTCCGAGAAGCCGCAAAAGTCCGACGCCGCCGATTACTCGAAAACCCTCTATCTGCCGCAGACGGAATTCCCGATGCGCGCCGGCCTGCCGCAGCGCGAGCCGGAGATCCTGAAATACTGGAGTGACATCGACCTCTACGGCAAGCTGCGCGAGACCGCCCAGGGGCGGCCGAAATTCGTGCTGCATGACGGCCCGCCCTACGCCAATGGCAACATCCATATCGGGCACGCACTCAACAAGATCCTCAAGGACGTCGTGACCAAGAGCCAGCAGATGCTCGGCCACGATTCCAACTATGTGCCGGGCTGGGACTGTCACGGCCTGCCGATCGAATGGAAGATCGAGGAGGAGAACTACCGCAAGAAGGGCAAGACCAAGCCCGACTTCCGCGACTCCGCCGCCATGGTCGCATTCCGCAAGGAATGCCGCGCCTATGCCGAGCATTGGCTCAACGTGCAGCGCGAGGAGTTCAAGCGTCTCGGCGTCATTGGCGACTGGGACCATCCCTACGCCACCATGACCTATCCGGCCGAGGCGCAGATCGCGCGCGAGCTGATGAAGTTCGCCGCCAACGGCACGCTGTATCGCGGCTCCAAGCCTGTGATGTGGAGCGTGGTCGAGAAGACGGCGCTGGCCGAGGCCGAGGTCGAATACGAGGATTATCAGTCCGACACGGTGTGGGTGAAGTTTCCGGTGACCTCGCCGGCCCATGGCGCGCTCGCAGGCGCTTCGGTGGTGATCTGGACCACGACGCCCTGGACCCTGCCCGGCAACCGCGCCATCTCGTTCTCGCCCAAGATCGCCTATGGCCTTTACGAGGTCACCGACGCGCCTGCGGACAATTGGGCCAGGACCGGCGACAAGCTGATCCTCGCCGACGCGCTCGCGGAGGGCGTGTTCAAGCAGGCGCGCGTCACGAGCTACAACAGACTGCGCGACATCCCCGGCGACACGCTGGATGCCGTCGAATGCGCGCATCCGTTCAGGGGTCTCGCCGGCGGCTACAATTTCGTCGTGCCACTCCTGCCCGGCGACCACGTCACCGACGACACCGGCACCGGCTTCGTCCACACTGCGCCCGGCCACGGCCGCGAGGACTTTGACGTCTGGATGGCGCATGGCCGCGAGCTGGAAGGCCGAGGCATCGCGACCACCATCCCCTACACTGTCGACGAGAACGGCGCGCTGACCGATCACGCCCCGGGCTTCACCGGAAAACGCGTCATCAACGACAAGGGCGAGAAGGGCGACGCCAACGAGGCCGTCATCAAGGCGTTGACCGAGGCGGGCATGCTGCTGGCGCGCGGCCGGCTCAAGCATCAATACCCGCACTCCTGGCGCTCCAAGAAGCCGGTGATCTTCCGCAACACGCCGCAATGGTTCATCGCGATGGACAAGGACATCGCTGATGACGGTCAGGCGAAGTCCGGCGACACCCTGCGTGCCCGCGCGCTGCGCGCGATCTCGGTCACGCAATGGGTGCCGGCGGCCGGCCAGAACCGCATCAACGGCATGATCGCCAACCGGCCGGACTGGGTGATCTCGCGCCAGCGCGCCTGGGGCGTGCCGATCGCGGTGTTCGTGCGCGAAAAGGGCGACGGCTCCGCCGAGATCCTGCAGGACGAGACGGTGAACACCCGCATCGCGGACGCCTTCGAGAAGGAAGGCGCCGATGCCTGGTATGCCGACGGCGCGCGCGAGCGCTTCCTCGGCTCGCGGGCCAATGAGGACTGGAAGAAGGTCGACGACATCTGCGACGTCTGGTTCGATTCCGGTTCGACCCACGCCTTCGTGCTCGAAGACCCCGTGCATTTCCCCGGCCTCGCCGGCATCAAGCGCAAGGTCGATGGCGGCCAGGATACGGTGATGTATCTTGAAGGCTCGGACCAGCATCGCGGCTGGTTCCACTCCTCGCTGCTCGAGAGCTGCGGCACCCGCGGCCGGGCGCCGTACGATGTGGTGCTGACGCACGGCTTCACGCTCGACGAGAACGGCCGGAAGATGTCGAAGTCGCTCGGCAACACCGTCGAGCCGCAGAAGGTCATCAAGGATTCCGGCGCCGACATCCTGCGCCTGTGGGTCTGCGCGACCGACTATGCCGACGACCAGCGCATCGGCCCGGAGATCCTGAAGAACACCATCGAGACCTATCGCAAGCTGCGCAACTCGATCCGCTGGATGCTCGGCACGCTGCATCACTACAAGCGCAGCGAGGCGGTGGCGTTCGCCGACATGCCGGAGCTGGAACGGCTGATGCTGCATCAATTGTCCGAGCAGGCCGAGGTCATCCGCCGCGCCTATGCCGCGTTCGACTACAAGACCGTGATCGCCTCGCTCGCGGCGTTCATGAACACCGAGCTGTCGGCGTTCTATTTCGACATCCGCAAGGACACGCTGTATTGCGACCCGCCGTCCTCGGTGGCGCGCAAGGCCGCGCTCACCGCGATCGACCTGATCTGCGACGCGATCCTGAAATGGTTGGCGCCGGTGTTGTCCTTCACCACCGACGAAGCGTGGCGGATGTACCGGCCTGACGCCGCACCGTCGGTGCATCTGACGCTGTTCCCAGAAACGATGGATGGCTATCGCGACGAGGCGCTGGCCGCGAAATGGGAGACCATCCGCAACATCAGGCGCGTCGTCACCGGCGCGCTGGAGCTCGCCCGCGCGGCCAAGACCATCGGCTCCTCGCTGGAAGCCTCGCCGATCATCTATGTCGCCGATCGCGCGCTGCTCGGCACCTTGTTCGACACGGATCTGGCCGAGATCTGCATCACCTCGAACTATGAGGTGCGCGAGGGCGAAGCACCGGCGGAGGCGTTCCGGCTCGATGCGGTGCCGGGCGTTGCCGTCATTGTCGAGAAGGCCGTCGGCCGCAAATGCGCCCGCTCCTGGAAGATCCTGGAAAGCGTCGGCGAGGACGCAGAGTATCCCGACGTCTCGCCGCGTGACGCGCAGGCGCTGCGCGAATGGAAGGCGCTCGGGGTGAGTGTCTAGTGAATCACAGACCCTTCCCTGGCTTGGACGGATGGCGCGACGCGCTCCGCTCTAACTTCTCCCCGCCTGCGGGGAGAGGTCGGATTGGATCGCCAGATGCAATCCGGGTGAGGGGGTACAGGTCTCACCCCGGACACTCCCCGTGCGTCCGCCCCTCCCCCCAACCCTCTCCCCGTAACAACGGGGCGAGGGAGCGCACCGTCGTCTGCGGAGCACTTTTCGTCCAATGACCCCCCGCCTCCGCCTCGGCCTGCTCGCCGGCCTCGCCACGCTGGTCATCGACCAGGCCTCCAAGCTGTGGCTGCTCTATGTGTTCGACCTGCCGAACCGCGGCACCGTGAAGGTCACACCGTTCTTCGACCTCTATCTCGCCTGGAACATCGGCATCTCCTTCGGTTGGCTGCAGAACGAGAGCGCGCTCGCGCAATATGGGCTGATGGCGGTGAAGGCCGTCGCTGTGGTGGCGCTGGCGATCTGGATGGCGCGGTCGGAAACCAAGCTCGCCACGGCGGCGCTCGGCATGATCATCGGCGGCGCCATCGGCAATGGCATCGACCGGCTCGCCTATGGTGCGGTGGTGGATTTTGCGCTGTTCCATGTCGAGATCGGCGGCACCGTGTACAACTGGTACATCTTCAATCTGGCCGACGTGGCGATCGTTGCCGGGGTGGCGGGCCTGCTGTATGACTCCTTCTTCGGCGGCCCCGCCGCAAAAGCGCCCTGATCGGGGTCGATACCGGTCCTGCCGATCTGGGCTCAAGAGCCTGAGGTTCTTCACGTTTTCGGGATCGGCGGATGACCGGACGACCCGCTTGCGGAGGGTCCGCGAGTGTCGGGGTCACGGTTGGTTCGTCTGATCACGAGCACTGGACAAGCGAGGACAGGGAAAGCCATGCGCAAGACCGAAGTCAGCGGCCGGATCGTGACCAGCACGGCCATTCGCGCTCTGCGGCTGTCCGCCGTGGCGCTCGGAATCGGCCTCATGATGGCCGCCGGCACCGCGCGCGCCCAGGACGACGACGAAGACGACAAGACCTTCGAAGAGAAGATCATCGACAATCTGATGCGCGGGATCGGCGGCACCAACATGGAGACGCCGACGATCGACTACCGCGAGCGTTCGCCGCTGGTGGTTCCGCCCAAGCTCGATCTGCCGCCCCCGGCGGCGGCCGCGGCACAGGCCACGGCGCCGAACTGGCCGAAGGACCCGGATGAGCAGCGCCGTCGTGCCGCCGCGGCTGCGCGCAAGAAGGAAAACAAGGATCCCGTCGCGTCGGCGCGTCCGCTGACGCCCGCCGAGATGCGCGCCGGACGCACCGCGTCCGCCAAGCAGACCGAGCCGGTCCAGCCGGGCGTCACCAACAATCCGATGCTGAGCCCGTCGCAGCTCGGCTTCAAGGGCGGCCTGTTCGGCATGTTCAAGGGCAATGACAGCGAGGCGAAGCCGTTCACCAGCGAGCCGCAGCGCGAAAGCCTGACCCAGCCGCCGCCCGGCTACCAGACGCCATCGCCGAGCTATGCCTACGGCACCGGTCCGCAGGAGCCGCTGGGTGCCAAGCAGATGGACATCATGACCGGCAAGGAACGGTAATTCCGTCCGCCGCCCCAAGGTCTCCGGAACCGCCGGCAGTGCCGGCGTTAGCGAAATTTAATGTCTTGCGGCAGCACCATGCATCGCCGCTTTGTGACGCCGGGCTCCGTCCCGCGCGGTGTAGCATGCTGCGCTCAAACCCGATCGCCCCTCTCGGGCCTTCAGAAGGATCATGATGTCCTCGCACCGGTTCATCCCCGTCGCTGCCGCGCTCGTCTCTCTGCTCGCGTTCACGGCCGGCGCTGCGGCGCAAACGACGTTTGCCTCCGAGCCCCCCGCCAGTTTCACCCTTCCGAACGGCCTGCAGGTCGTCGTGATCCAGGATCACCGCACCCCGGTGGTCACGCAGATGATCTGGTACAAGGTCGGCTCCGCCGACGAGACGCCCGGCAAATCGGGACTGGCGCACTTCCTCGAGCACCTCATGTTCAAGGGCACCGAGAAGCATCCGGCCGGCGAGTTCTCCAAGACCGTGCTGAAGATCGGCGGCAATGAGAACGCCTTCACCTCGGTCGACTACACCGGCTACTTCCAGCGCGTGCCGCGCGATCAGCTGCCGAAGATGATGGAGTTCGAGGCCGATCGCATGACCGGCCTGGTGCTGAAGGATGAGAACGTGCTGCCCGAGCGCGACGTCGTGCTCGAGGAATACAACATGCGCGTCGCCAACTCGCCGGAAGCCCGCCTCAACGAGCAGATCATGGCGGCACTCTACGTCAACCATCCCTATGGCCGGCCGGTGATCGGCTGGAAGCCGGAGATCGAGAAGCTCAGCCGCGAGGATGCGCTGGCGTTCTATCGCCGCTTCTACGCGCCCAACAACGCGATCCTGGTGATCGCGGGCGACACCGACGCCAAGGAAGTGCGGCCGCTGGTCGAGCAGACCTTCGCCAAGATCCCGTCGCAGGCAGACATTCCCGCACGCAGGTTGCGGCCGCAGGAGCCGGAGCCGGTCGCGCCACGCACCGTCACCTTGGCGGATCCGCATGTCGAGCAGCCCTCGATGCGCCGCTTCTATCTGGTGCCGTCGGCCACGACAGCCGCCCCCGGCCAGTCGGCCGCGCTCGACGTGCTGGCGCAGCTGATGGGCAGCGGCAGCAATTCCTATCTCTACCGCGCACTGGTCGTCGACAAGCCGCTCGCGATCAATGCCAGCGCGTCCTATCAGGGCACGTCGCTCGATCCGACCCAGTTCTCGATCGCGGTTGCACCGCGGCCCGGCGTCGATTTCGCCCAGGTCGAGGCGGTGGTCGACAGCGTCATCGCCGAGATCGCGCAGAACCCGGTTCCGGCCTCCGACCTCGAACGCGTCAAGACCCAGCTGATCGCGGAGGCGATCTACGCCCAGGACAACCAGGCCACGATGGCGCGCTGGTATGGCGGCGGCCTCACCACCGGCCTCAGCATCGAGGACATCAGAAGCTGGCCGGACCGCATCCGCGCCGTCACCGCCGAGCAGGTGCGCGCCGCGGCGCAGACCTGGCTGCAGAAGACGCGATCCGTCACCGGCTATCTGGTCAAGGACAATGCGGCCAAGCGCGAGGAGAAGCGGTCGTGATCAGCACAATGACCTTCGCCCGCCGTTTCGCCTGCGTCCTCACCGTCGCGGCCGCAGCGCTCACGATCGCTCCGGCCGCAGAGGCCGCGACCAAGATCCAGCGCCTGGTGTCGCCCGGCGGCATCGAAGCCTGGTTCGTGCAGGACGCGACCGTGCCCTTGATCGCCATGGAATATGCGTTCCAGGGCGGCGCCGCGCAGGACCCTGCCGGCAAGCCCGGCGTCGGCAATCTCGTCGCCGACCTGCTCGACGAGGGCTCCGGCGAGCTCGATTCCAAGACCTTCCACGAGCGGCTCGACCGCCGCGCCATCGAGCTCTCGTTCCAGGTCGCGCGCGACAATTTCCGTGGCTCGCTGCGGATGCTGCGCGACAACAAGGACGAGGCGTTCGAGCTGTTGCGCGCGGCGCTGACCTCGCCGCATTTCGACAGCACCGACGTCGAGCGCATCCGCTCGCAGGTGCTCTCCGGCCTGCGCCGCGAGACGACCAATCCGAGCGCGCTGGCGGGCCGCAAATTCCTCGAGCTCGCCTTCCCGAACCACCCCTATGGCCGCCCCTCCAACGGCACGCTGGAGAGCGTGCCGACCATCACCGTCGACGATCTCAAGGACTACACCCGGCGCGTGCTCGCCAAGGACACGCTGAAGGTCGCGGTCGTCGGCGACGTCGATCCGGCCACGCTCGGCAAGCTGCTCGACCAGACCTTTGGCGCGCTGCCCGACAAGGCTCAGTTGACGCCGGTGCCCGACATCGTCGCCACCAAGCCGCCGGAGCGCGTGCTCGTGTCGCTCGACGTGCCGCAGACCGTCATCACCTTCGGCGGCCCCGGCATCCGCCGGCACGACCCGAACTTCATGGCCGCCTATGTGGTGAACCACGTTCTCGGCGGCGGCGGACTGTCGTCGCGGCTCTACAAGGAAGTGCGCGAGAAGCGCGGTCTCGCCTACTCCGTCTATGACGCGCTGCTATGGATGGATCACTCCGCGCTGTTCATCGGCAACACCGCCACGCGCTTCGACCGCGCCGGCGAGACCATCGCCGCCGTCGAACAGGAGATCCGCCGCATCGCCGAGGACGGCCCGACCCAGCAGGAGCTCGACGAGGCCAAGTCCTACATCAACGGCTCGCAGATGCTGGCGCTCGACACCTCCTCCAAGCTGGCGCAGGCGATGCTGCAATATCAGCTCGACAAGATGCCGATCGACTACATCGAGAAGCGCAGCGAGATCGTCAACGCCGTGACGCTCGACGACGCCAAGAAGGCGGCCAAGCAGCTCTGGAGCCAGGGCCTGCTGACCGCCGTCGTCGGCCGCACCCCGCAGGCCGCCGCCGAGCCGGCCCAGGCCCCTGCCACCGCGCCTGTGACCAAGACGAACTGAGGCGGGCGGCCGGGCCGAAGCCGCATCGGCGCGGCGAAGGCCCGAGCATCCTCGTCTTTACGGGTCGCTGATCGACGTGGATGGCCGGGACAAGCCCGGTCATGACGGATGGAAAGACACGGGCATAAATCGCCACTCAAGAAGCGCGCTCGCTGATTGCTTCGGGAACTGTCCTCGTCAGCCACGCGCGTGCGATCGCGACGTCCTCCGATGTGATCGCATGGCCGGTGTCGAGGACATGATGTGTCACATCAGCGCCGGCGCGTATCAGCGTCTGCGCCAGCCTCAGACCATCGCCACGAGAACGCCGGCTGTCGTTCGCGCCGTCTATGATCAGCACAGGCGTCGCCTGCATCGTCGTCGGCAGTTCTCTCGATAGTGGGGACAGCGGCCGAAACAGAATGGCCCCTCTCAGCAATCCGGGCCGCATCAGAAGCAGCGCAGCGGCCATGATCGCACCATTCGAAAAACCAACGGCGACCGGAGCTGCAAATCCGTGATGGTCGCGACATGAATTCAGAAAGCCGGCCAGAGCCTCCAGCCGCTCCGTGATGTCAGCTTCATCGATGGTTCGGTTTGAATGACGGCAGAAAAACGCAAAGCCTCCTTCGATCTCGACCGTGCCGCGTACCGCCAGGCTCGACATCGCAGGACCGAGGTCTCGAGCCAAAGCCAGCAGGTCATGTTCCGTGCCGCCGGTCCCGTGCAGCAGGAGCAGGGGTGAGCCAGCAGGATCGGCTCCTCGGAGGAAGCGGTGAGCCATCTCACTCATGCCGGCCACGATACCATATCGGCCGGCCGACGACAGTCCCAGCCGGCATCAAATTCTGAAAAAGCAAAATTTCTTGCGCATTATCGGAATCTATGATTGTATGTCCGCATCCCGCCTCACTGCGGAGGGGCGTTGCGCGCGATCGTCACGACACGCGAGGCGGGGAGGCGGTGGCCGCGAGAGGTCGCAGCGTCCTCTTCTCGAGGGCGCGGACGAACGATCTGTCGCGGACGTGAAGTCGCAGCGTCCCGATACCCCGATGCTGGTATCACGCGCCGATGCGCAAGCGTCGCGCAATGGTGGCCAGAAAGCCCGGCGCACCAGGGAGACTGCGTATAAGCGTGAAGCCCATCGCGCGGGGAATGCCGGGATGTCTCGGCTGAACCTGTGGTACCTGCCGCCTGCATTTTTTTCGCAGGCGGGCCATGGGTGCGGCCAGCACCCGGCATTCCCCGCGCCCTCTGCACTCCTCGCGAGGGACGAGTTTAACGCGGAGCTCGGGCATGAGATGCCGCGAGACCGCGGAGCCATGTCCTTTGACGCCGCGCCTGTCCCTTGCGTTCCCTCGGCTGTTTGAAGCGTGAATCCGCCCTCCCCACCACCGTCATCCCGGACAAGCGATGACGCGCGCCCGCGCGGCGCGGCGCCGATCGGGGGTCCAAACTCCGCAGTCGACCTGATGCGGAAGGGATCAACGATCAACCTGCCACAAAGCTTGTCCTGGGGTTATGGATCCCGGCGTTGGCCGGGATGACAGCGGAGGCTTTGGCAGCTGTCCCAGGCCAACCACGTCCCCATGACGAGCCGCGCACGCCTCCCCTAAAGCCGCTATGGTGCGCGCGAAAACCTCGATTCCCCTGGTGCCCCATGCTGCGGATTTCCCGCGACCTCGCCATCGACGAAAACGACATCGAGATCTCGTTCGTCCGCGCCTCCGGCCCCGGCGGACAGAACGTCAACAAGCTGTCGACCTCGGCCCAGTTGCGCTTCGACACCAGCAGGATCACGCTGCCGGAGGATGCGGCGGCACGGCTGGCGCGCCTCGCGGGCCAGCGCATGACCAAGAACGGCGTCATCGTGATCCAGGCCGAACGCTTCCGCACCCAGGAGCGCAACAAGGCCGACGCCATCGAACGTCTCGTGACGCTGCTGCGCGAAGCGATGGTGCGGCCGAAGGTGCGGCGCCCGACCAAGCCGACTTTCGGCTCCAAGCAGCGCCGGCTCGAAGGCAAAAAGCTCCGCAGCGACGTCAAGGCGGGACGCGGCGCGCGCCGTTTCGACGATTAGTCCGCAACACTGACATATGCTGCGTCGCGCACGACTGCTGCGCACGCTTTGTTCTCGCTGAAACAGCCCGCTACTACCACGCCGCGCCAGCTGCGACCTAGGCTCAAGAAAAATGATGAGCGAGGATCGATGTCGGGACGGCGTGCGGCGCAATACGCGCTTCTTCTGTGTGGGTCATTCATTGGCGCGGTGCTGAGCACCACGATTGCGTTTGCGCAGATGGCCCTGCCTGCCCCAAAGCCTGTCGATGGCGCGACCTTGTTCAAGCAGCAATGCGGTGTCTGCCATACGCTGAGCAGCGCCGAGCCGATGCGGCAGGGACCGCCGCTGACGAAAGTCGTCGGCCGACGCGCAGGTTCGGTCGAAGGCTTCCGCTATTCGGCCGGCTTCGCCAAGGCCGATTTCACCTGGGATGAGGCCAGGCTCGATGCTTGGCTGACCAACCCGCAAGAGCTGATCCCCGGCGCCGTGATGGCCTACCGCCAAGCCAAGCCCGACGTGCGCGCCGCGATCATCACCTATCTGAAGGACAATTGAGATGGCAAAACCGGTTCATTCGATGATCCGCGTGCTCGACGAAGCCAAGGCACTCGACTTCTACAAGCGCGCCTTCGGCCTGGAGATCGCCGACAATCTGCGCTTCGACGGCTTCGCACTGATCTATCTGCGCCATCCGTCGTCGCCGTTCGAGGTCGAGCTGACCGTCAATTACGACCGCAAGGAGCCGTATACGCTGGGCGACGGCTATGGTCATCTCGCCGTCGTCGTCGACGATCTCGATGCCGAACATGCCCGCTTCGAGCGCGAGAACCTGTCGCCGGGCCCGTTGCGCGACTTCAAGCACAATGGCGCGACGTTGGCGCGCTTCTTCTTCGTCACCGATCCCGACGGCTACAAGATCGAGGTGATCCAGCGCGGCGGCCGCTTCGGCTGAGCCGCGAGACCAACCAAAAACATAAGTAACAAACACACGGAGGAAATAGCCATGAGAGAAGTCGATCGCCGCAACAAATACGACCGCCGCGTCTTTCTCAAGGGCGCGGCCTCGACCGTGCCGGCCGCCGCCGTCGCCTCCGCGACCGGCCTCGGCATCACCGATGCCTGGGCCGAGGATGCCAAGGCGCTGACCCCGGCTACCCTGAAGACGCTGGTGAAGGTCGCGCGCGACATCTATCCGCACGACTTCCTCGCCGACCGCTATTACATCGTCGCGGTCAAGCCGTGGGACGGCAAGGCCGCCGAAGATGCCGCCGTCAAGGCGATGATCAATGACGGCATCGCCCGGCTCGACCAGGATGCGAAGGACCGCCACAAGGTGCCGTATGCGCAGGTGCCGTGGGAGGCCGACCGCGTCGCGCTGCTGCAGGGCATCGAGCAGACCACCTTCTTCAAGACCATCCGCGGCGACCTCGTGGTCTCGCTCTACAATCAAAAAGAGCTCTGGCCGAAATTCGGCTACGAGGGCTCCTCCGCCGAGCATGGCGGCTACATCAACCGTGGCTTCTCCGACATCGACTGGCTGCCGAAAGCCTGACGCCGGCGAACAACAACGAGAACACGGAGTAAACCACAATGGCAAAATTCGATCAGAACGATTCGAGCGTCGTCGTCATCATCGGCTCGGGTGCCGGCGGCGGCACGCTCGGCAACGAGCTTGCGCAGAAGGGCATCAAGGTCGTTATTCTCGAAGCCGGCAATCGCTACGAGATTCCGGACTTCATCAACGATGAATGGGAGAGCTTCACCCAGCTCGCCTGGACCGACATGCGCACGACGTCCGGCACCTGGCGGGTGGCGAAGGACTTCGCCAATCTGCCGGCCTGGATCGTGAAGGCGGTCGGCGGCTCCACCGTGCACTGGGCCGGCGCCTCGCTGCGCTTCGAGGAGCACGAGTTCAAGGCCCGCACCACCTATGGCGGCGTGCCCGGCGCGAGCCTGATGGACTGGCCGGTGACGCTCGCCGAGATGGAGCCGTGGTACGCCAAGGCCGAGTTCAAGATGGGCGTGACCCGCACCAACGACATTCCCGGCCTGCCCGGCAACAACAACTTCAAGGTGCTCGAGGCCGGCGCCCGCAAACTCGGCTACAAGACCGTGCACACCGGCAACATGGCGATCAACTCGCAGCCGCGCGACGGCCGCGGCGCCTGCCAGCAGATCGGCTTCTGCTTCCAGGGCTGCAAATCCGGAGCGAAATGGTCGACCCTGTACACCGAGATCCCGAAGGGCGAGGCCACCGGCAATCTCGAAGTGCGTTCCGGCAGCATGGCGATCAAGATCGAGCATGATGCCTCCGGCAAGGTCACCGGCGTGGTCTATGCCGACAGCCAGGGCAAGATGCAGTTGCAGAAGGCCCGCATCGTCGCCGTCGCCGGCAACTCGATCGAGAGCCCGCGGCTCCTGCTCAACAGCGCCTCGAACCTGTTCCCGGACGGCCTCGCCAACTCCTCCGGCCAGGTCGGCCGCAACTACATGCGGCACATGACCGGCAGCGTCTATGCGACGTTCGAGAACCCGGTGCACATGTATCGCGGCACCACGATGGCCGGCATCGTCCGCGACGAGGCAGCGTTCAATCCGAAGCGCGGCTTCGTCGGCGGCTATGAGATGGAAACGCTGTCGCTCGGCCTGCCGTTCATGGCGGCGTTCCTCAATCCCGGCGCCTGGGGCCGCAGCTTCACCGCGGCCATGGAGACCTATCCGCGCATGGCCGGCATGTGGCTGGTCGGCGAGGACATGCCGCAGGAGACCAACCGCATCACGCTCGACCCGGTCGCCAAGGACAAGTTCGGCATGCCGGTGGCGTCAGTGCATTTCGACGATCATCCGAATGACGTCGCGATGCGCGCCCACGCCTACAAGCAGGGCTCGGCGATCTACGAGGCGGTCGGCGCCACCGTGACCTATCCGACCACGCCCTATCCCTCGACGCATAATCTCGGCACCAACCGGATGAGCGAGAAAGCCAAGGACGGCGTCGTCAACAAGTTCGGCCAGACCCACGACATCAAGAACCTGTTCGTCTCCGACGGCAGCCAGTTCACCACGGGCGCGGCGTGCAACCCCACGCTGACCATCGTGGCGCTGGCGATCCGCCAGGCCGACTACATCGCGGGCGCGATGCAGAAGAAGGAGATCTGACCCCCGGGGTGATCGCGAGTTCGCAGCATCCGGCACGACGGCTCGACGTGACCTCTCCCCGCTTGCGGGGAGAGGTCGGATGCCATCGCAAGATGGCATCCGGGTGAGGGGGACTCTTCACGAGCGCGGTCTGTGGAGAGTCCCCCTCACCCTGCCCTCTCCCCGCAAGCGGGCCGAGGAAGACGAGAGACTGCCCGAGCGGCTACTCGGCAGCGTCCATGATCGCAGCCGCCGCGCGAAAATCCGGCAGCGCGGCGGTCGCCTTGGCGCGGTAGATCAGACAGGAGCAGCGCAACAGCGAGGCAAAATTCTTCACCTCGCCGTGATGATCGAGCACCTCGGCGTAGAGCGTGGTCACGAATTTGGCGAGGCTCATGCCTTCCTTGGCGGCGATCTCCTCGAGCGTGTCCCAGAACGCCATTTCGAGCCGGATCGATGTGCTATGGCCGCCGATCCGCAACGAGCGGGTCTGCGACTCATAATCGTGCTGAGGCTGGTGTGCGAACAGACGGCACATGGGCTTCCTCCGGCTGATTGTGATTTTCGTGAAACGATATACTGGCCCCGCCCGCCTCACAATCCCGTTGGAGAACGTGGCTTTCGCCTGCCGCACTGCGTGAAAAAGGCTATTCTACCGTCACAATTGTGGCGAGCGGCAGCGTGGCTCCGCGCCGCTGCGGTGGCTACAACAGCACATCCGAATCCTCCGACAGTCTGCCTCATGCCCGTCCGCCAGCTTCCCGAACAGATCATCAACCGCATCGCCGCCGGCGAGGTGGTCGAACGCCCCGCGAGCGTGGTCAAGGAGCTGGTCGAGAACGCGATCGACGCCGGCGCCAGCCGCATCGACATCTTCACCGATGGCGGCGGGCGGCGGAAGATCGCGATCACCGACGATGGCGGCGGCATGACCGCGGCCGATCTGGCGCTCGCGGTCGAGCGCCATGCGACATCGAAGCTCGACGATGAGGATCTGCTGCAGATCCGCACCCTCGGGTTCCGCGGCGAGGCGCTGCCCTCGATCGGCTCGGTGGCGCGGCTGTCGATCACGACGCGGCACAAGAGCGAGCCGCATGCCTGGGCGCTGCAGGTCGATTGCGGCGAGAAATCACCGGTCGTTCCGGCGGCGCTCAATCAAGGCACGCGCGTCGAGGTCGCCGACCTGTTCCACGCCACGCCAGCGCGTCTGAAATTCCTCAAGACCGACCGCACCGAGGCCGAGGCGATCCGCGAAGTGGTGCGGCGGCTGGCCATGGCGCGGCCTGACATCGCCTTCACCATTGCCGGCGAGGAGCGCGCGCCGGTGACCTGGGCCGCGGCCCTGCCGGGGGCGCCCGGCCAGCTGACGCGGCTCGGCGACATCCTGGGTGCTGACTTCCGCAGCCATGCCATCGCGGTGCAGAGCGCGCGGGAGAGCGTCGCGGTCGAAGGCTTCGCGGCCGCGCCGGCGCTGACGCGGGCCAACGCGCTCGGCCAATATCTGTTCGTCAACGGCCGTCCCGTGCGCGACAAGCTCATCCTTGGCGCGGTGCGCGCGGCCTATGCCGACTATCTGCCGCGCGACCGTCATCCCGTCGTGGCGCTTTTCGTGACGCTGGATCCACGCGAGGTCGACGCCAATGTGCATCCGGCCAAGACCGAGGTGCGCTTCCGCAATGCCGGTCTGGTCCGTGCGCTGATCATTCACGCGCTGAAGGAAGGCCTGGCGCGTGAGGGACGCCGCACCGCTGCCAATGACGGCGGCGCGACCATTGCCGCGTTCCGCCCGGCGTTCGCGCCGCCGCGCCCCAACCCGGGTCCCATGAACTGGGATTGGCAGCGCTCGCCATCGGCGCCCGCCGCGCCGGTGCCGCGCGATCACGGCGCGGATGCGATGCCCGCCGCTGCGGCGTTCTCGCCTGCGGCCTTTGCCGAGCCGGCCCAGGCCGCATTCGACGTCGGCGGCCCGCGCGCCGATCTGCGCCTGCACGAGCAGCCGGCCGCGCCCGACCTGCTCGACCGTCCGCTCGGGGCAGCGCGCACGCAGCTCCACGACACCTATATCGTGGCGCAGACGCGCGACGGCCTCGTCATCGTCGACCAGCACGCCGCCCATGAGCGCATCGTCTATGAGCGGCTGAAAGCCTCGCTATCCGCGCATGGCGTGCAGCGGCAGATCCTGTTGATCCCGGATATCGTCGAGCTTGATGAGGCCATCGTCGAGGCGCTGCTCGCGCGAACCGATGAGCTGGCCTCGTTCGGTCTCGCCATCGAATCCTTCGGTCCCGGCGCGGTGGCGGTGCGCGAGACGCCGTCGCTGCTCGGCAAGATCAATGCAGCCGGGCTGCTGCGCGATCTCGCCGAACACATGGAGGAATGGGGCGAGGCGCTGCCGCTGGAGCGCCGCCTGATGCATGTCGCCGCCACCATGGCCTGCCACGGCTCCGTTCGCGCCGGCCGCCGCCTCAAGCCGGAGGAGATGAACGCACTGTTGCGCGAGATGGAAGAGACGCCGAACTCCGGCCAGTGCAATCACGGCCGTCCGACCTATGTCGAGCTCAAGCTCGCCGATGTCGAAAGGCTGTTCGGGAGGAGATAGGAGACGGCCTGGCGATCGACGAGGAGCGGCACGACGACAGATGCAAACGAGCTGTCGTCCCGGGCAAGCCGCAGCGGCGCGAAGCGCCGCGGAGGTGCAGACCCGGGACCCATGTGCCGCAGCTGACGTGAGGGAAAAGATCGGCGTGGCGAGCAGCCTGCGCCCAACGTAATTCTGTGGTTATGGGCCCCTGCGTTCGCAGGGGCGACACCGAGCAAGGATCAAGGGCGGCGCAGGAACACGAACTCGGTGTCGTCATAAGCGCGGCGCTCGAGTTCTTCAAAACCCTCGGGCGCCTTGAACGCGGCGGCTTTCGACTCCTCGACCACCAGCAGCGCTGACGGCACAAGCCAGCCGCCGTCGCGCAGCGAAGCCAGCGCCGTCTCGGCCAGACCCTTGCCATAGGGCGGATCGAGAAACACCAGCGAGAATGGTTCGACCGGATAGGCCGGGCCGAGGTTGGTGGCATCGCGGCGGTAGACCTTGGTCACGCCGCCGAGGCCGAGCGCCTCGACATTGTTGCGCAACAGCGCCCGCGCCTCGGCGCCGTTGTCGACGAACAGCGTGAACGCGGCGCCGCGCGAGACCGCCTCGATGCCAAGCGCGCCGGTGCCGGCAAACAGGTCGAGCACGCGCGCGCCGTCGATCGGATCGTCGTAGGCGTGCACGAGGATGTTGAACAGCGCCTCGCGCAGCCGGTCCTGGGTCGGCCGGATGTCGCGCGAGGCGGGCGAGGCGATGTTGCGGCCCTTCAGCCGTCCACCGACGACACGCATCGCACCACCCTACTCGTCCTGCGGCGTGATATCGCGCTTGCCGTGATAGCCGCGCTTCGGCCGCCGCGGCGGACCGGGAAAGCGCGCCTCGGCCTCGTGGCGCGCGCGCGCCTCCTCGCTGCCGGTGCGCTGGACCAGCACGCGGCGGCCCTTGCGGTCGGCGACGACCTCGCGCTTCGGCTTGGGCTTGGGATCCGGCAGCGGCTCGCGATTGCCTGTGCCCGCCGGACCGAGATCCGCACCGGACTGCGCGATCACCTTCTCGCCGAGTTGCTCGCGCAGCACCCGCGTCTTGACCTCCTGCACCTCGCCCTCGGGCAGCTCCAGCAGCTGGAACGGACCATAGGAGACGCGGATCAGGCGGTTCACCTCGAGGCCGAGATGCGCCAGCACGTTGCGCACCTCGCGGTTCTTGCCTTCGCGGATCGCGACGATGAGCCAGACATTGGCGCCCTGGTCGCGCTCGAGCGTGGCTTCGATCGGGCCGTATTTCACGCCATCGACCTCGACACCCGCGGCGAGCTGGTCGAGCTGCGCCTGGGTGATCTCGCCATGGGCGCGGACGCGATAGCGTCGCGTCCAGCCGGTGTCCGGCAGCTCCAGCACGCGGGCGAGGCCGCCATCATTGGTGAGCAGCAACAGGCCTTCGGTGTTGAAGTCGAGCCGGCCGATCGAGATCAGCCGCGGCAGGCCTTCGGGCAGATTGTCGAACACGGTCGGGCGCCCCTCGGGGTCGCTGTGCGTCGTCATCAGGCCGCGCGGCTTGTGGTACAGAAACAGCCGCGTGCGCTCGCGCTGCGGCAGCGGGGCGCCGTCCACCTGGATGACGTCGTTCTCGGTGACGTCGAGCGCCGGCGAGTTGATGACGCGGCCGTTCACGGTGACGCGGCCCTGCGTCACCATTTCCTCGGCATCGCGGCGCGACGCCAGGCCGGCGCGGGCCAGCACCTTGGCGATCCGATCGCCAGCCTTGCCGGGCTTCGGCGCCTCGTCGGGCACGACGCGCTTCACACGCTTGTCGGTCTCCGGCTTGCGCTTGCGATAGGCACCGCGGCCGCCAAAGGCCGGACGCTTGGCGAAGACCCTGCTGTCGTCCTCATTGTCGCGGCGCGGACGATCGCCGAAATCGCCACCGCGGCGCTCGCTGCGCGGATGCTCCTGCCAGTCGGTGCGCCCTTCCGGACGGCGCGGACGATCGAACTTGGGCTTGTCGAATTTGGGTCTGTCAAACTTCGGACGATCCTCGCGCGGACGATCGGACCGCGGACGCTCGAAGCTCCGGCCGCCCTCACGCGGGGCACGCGGGCTGCGCTCCGGACGATCGCCATCCGCGCCGCGCTTCTGCCAGGGCTTGGTCTCGCCGCGCTGCGGCCGATCCCCGAACTCCTTGCGCGGCCCACGCGGTCCTGCTCCGAATTTGCGCTCGCCGCGATCCCCTTCAGCGCCGCGCGAGAACTTGCGTTCTCCGCCAAATTTGCGCTCCGGGCGATCACCGGTCCGCGGCGGCCGGTCCCCGAAGCTGCGGTCTGCACGCGGACGATCGCCGCGGTCACGCGCACCCTCTCCGCGCGGCGTATAGGGCCGCTTGTCGCCGTCACGCTCTCGCCCGGCGTAAGGCTTGCGCTCACCGAACTTGCGCTCGGACGAGCGGCCCGCCGGGCGGGCCTCGTCGCGATTGGCGCGCGGCGTATAGGGGCGCTTCTCGCCACTGCGCTCGTCACGGTCGAATTTCGGCCGGTCGCCGCGCGGCTTGAAGGCGCGCTTCTCGCCATCGGCAGCCCGCGCCGGACGGGCGGCAAACGGCCGATCGCCGCGCGGACGCTCATCGCGGTTGAAGCGCGGCTTGTCGCCATAGGATTTGCGCGGCGCATCGCCGTCGTCGCGACGGCGCGGGGCGCGGCCGTCGTCGAACGAGCGCTTGCCCTTGGCGCCAGCGTCCTTGTCACCGAAGCCGCGCTTGGCGAACTTCTTCTCCGGCCCGCGTGCGGCGCCCGAGCGTCCCTTGCCGCCTTCGGACCGCCCCCGCGGGGCGCCGCCGCGGCGGCCGCGGGAATCGTTGTCTTTGTCGGTGTCACGGGGCATGAAGGTCTCGCTTCGAGGTGCAGGACGATGGGTGATACGCGCGCTCTGAGCAGCGCATGTCACGCAGGAAATCGGGGTCCGGTTTTGCTGAAGGGCGATGCAGTAGCAGACTTGGGCGGATATTACGAGCCATGAAGAGCCCTTCTTTCATGGATTTGGCGCTGAAAGCGGCCGAATCGGCCGCAATTTCCGGCGAGGTGCCGATCGGCTGCGTCGTGGTCCGGGACAATGCTGTCATCGCCACCGCCGCCAACCGCACTTTGACCGATCGCGATCCGACCGCCCATGCCGAAATTCTGGCGCTCCGCCAGGCCGCGCAGGTGATCGGCAGCGAGCGGCTGGTCGATTGCGATCTCTACGTCACGCTCGAGCCGTGCACGATGTGCGCTGGCGCCATCTCCTTCGCCCGCATCCGCCGGCTGTATTACGGGGCGGCCGACCCCAAGGGCGGCGCCGTCGAGTCCGGTGTCCGCTTCTTCGCCGCGCCGACCTGCCATCACGCGCCGGAGGTCTATTCGGCCGTCGGCGAGCAGCAGGCGGCCGAGATGCTGAAGGCGTTCTTCAAGGCGCGGCGCTGAGATTGCGCGACGTCAGCCGCCGGCCTTCTCCTGCGCCAGCGCCTGCCAGGCGATGTCGCGGCGGCAGAAGCCGTCCGGCCATTGGATGAGGTCCACGGCCTGGTAGGCGCGCGCCTGGGCTTCGGTGACCGTCTTGCCGCTGGCGCAGATGTTGAGCACGCGGCCGCCATTGGCGAGGATGGCGCCGTCCTTGGCGACCGTGCCGGCATGGAAGATCTCGACGCCCTCGACCTTGGCCGCCGCATCGAGCCCCTCAATCACGCTGCCCTTGGCGTAGTCGCCCGGATAGCCCTTCGCGGCCATCACGACGGTGACGGCCGCATCTGGAAACCAGCGCAGATCGAAGTTCTTCAGCTGCCCGTCGCAAGCGGCCAGCATCGCCGGCACGAGATCCGACATCATGCGCAGCATCAGCACCTGGCATTCCGGATCACCGAAGCGGACGTTGTATTCGAACAGCTTGGGGCCCTGCGCCGTCAGCATCAGACCCGCATAGAGGATGCCCTTGAACGGCGTGCCGCGCGCATTCATGCCGTCGATGGTCGGCAGGATGATCCGCGACATGATCTGATCGTGGATCTCCGGCGTCACGAACGGCGTCGGCGAATAGGCCCCCATCCCGCCGGTGTTGGGCCCCTGATCGTGATCGAACACCCGCTTGTGGTCCTGCGCCGATGCCAGCGGAATCGCGGTCTGGCCGTCGCACAGCGCGAAGAACGACACCTCGCGGCCCTCGAGAAACTCCTCGATCACGACCTCGGTGCCAGCAACGCCGAAGCCGCCCTCGAACATCATCCTGACGGCGTCCTCGGCCTCGGCCAGCGTCTTGGCCACCACCACGCCCTTGCCGGCCGCCAGGCCATCGGCCTTGACGACGATCGGCGCACCGTGCTCGCGGACATAGGCGAGAGCCTCCGGCGCATTGTCGAACCGGCAATAGGCCCCGGTCGGAATGCCGTATTCAGCGCACAGATCCTTGGTGAACCCCTTGGAGCCCTCGAGCTGCGCGGCGAGCTTGCGGGGCCCGAAAATCTTGATGCCGGCGGCCTCGACATCGTCGACAATTCCGGCCGCGAGCGGCGTCTCCGGCCCGACCACGACGAGATCGACCTTGTTGGCCTGGCAGAACGCGATCACGCCAGCATGATCGGTCACGTCGAGCGAAACGCATTCCGCCTCCTTGGCAATGCCGGCATTCCCCGGAGCGCACCACAGTTTGGTGAGCAGTGGAGAGCCGGCAATCTTCCAGGCGAGCGCATGCTCGCGACCGCCGGAACCAATCAGGAGAATGTTCATCGTCGATGCCGTCGCAGGGTGGGTCAATTCGGAGGTCCCAATTGCCCGGCCCTCGCAACAGAGTCAAATCATGGCTCGGGCGGTTTCGCCGCGGCACCGGCAATGATTTCCTGCAGGCCCGCCACATGGCGGGCGAAGGCGGCCCGGCCCGGGCCGGCCAGCGTGACCGTCGTCTGCGGTTTCTTGCCGACAAAGGCCTTGTCGACGGTGACGTAGCCAGCCCGCGCCAGCGTCTCGATATGGGCGCCGAGATTACCGTCGGTCGCCCCCGTCAGCTTCTTCAGCCGGACGAATTCCAGTCCTGTCCCTGCCGGCAGCGCATTCAGGGCCGCCATGATCCGGAGCCGCAGCGGCTGATGGATGATCTCGTCGAGCTCCGCCAACGCCGTCAGCTCCGCCGCATCCAGAGACCGCCGATGATCAGGCCGCCGCCATTGACGAACGCCATCCAGAGCGGGAATGCCGCGCCGATGAAGATGTAGCCGATCAGGGTCAGGACGGTGACGCAGAGCCCGAAGACCGTGAAAGCGATGCCGAACCATAATCCGGCAAGACAGTAGAACAGCATGAAATAGATCGGCCAGAACGCGCCCATCTCGCGCGGCCCAAAATGGCCGATCGTCTCGACGAAGAAGCCGAAGGCAAACAACATCACGAAGGCGAGCAGCGACCTGACATCGAAACTGCTCATCCCCCGCCGGGTTTTCTCCGTGGCGCCCAGCACGACCGATCCGCCGATCGCCAGCACGTAGACCGACAACCACGCTTTGTCGGCGTAGTGAGGCGTCAGATAGGTCACGAGATTACCGGCAAACACCAGCGCGCCCCACAGCACCATCAGCAGGCTGGACAGCCTGTAGATCTGCGATTGGCGCACGCGCCTGGTCATGTCCTCGATGTCGTCAAGCGCGCGTGCGGCTTCCAGGCTGTCGATCATGCGCGTGACCCCTCTAGCGCGTAGCCACGTCCTCGGCGATCGCGCTGACGGCCTGCGGCGCCGACACGATCTCCATGTGATTGACGCCGGGGATCAGCCTGACGTCAACGGCGGGCGCCACCGCATGCACAGCGTCGGCATATTTGTCGGCCTGCATCAGCTCATCATCGGCGCCCGCGATCAGGGTCACCGGGTGCTTCGCCGCGGTGAGATCGGGCTTGTAGCCGCGCGTCGCGAAATTGCGCAGCAGGCGGTAGCTGTAGGTCGAGGCGACATATTTCTCGGAGTTCGGCCTGACGGCGAAGGCCAGCGCCGGCAGCGCCTCGCAGCACGACACGCCGATCCGGCTCAGCAGCCCGAGCGCGAGAATGCGGGGAATGTCGGGGCTGGCCCAGCCGCCGGAATTGTCGCGGTTGGTCGGGGCATCATAGCCGAGATAGGGCGAGAGCAGGATGGTGCGCGCGAATAGGTCCTGGATCGGCGCGCTCGCGGCGCGCAGCGCGAAACCGCCACCTGCGGAATGCCCGAGCAGCACGATAGGCTGGGCCGGAACCGATTTCCTGACCTCCGTGACGAGGTCGGCGAGATCGTCCTCGAGCTGGCCGAGATAGCCGATGTCGCCGCGGGTGCCGGAGCCGCCGTGGCCGCGAATGTCGGGGGCAAACGTGTCGATGCCGTGGGCGGCGAGCCCGTCGGCGAGGGCATGCACGGCCACGCTGGAGCCCGACGAGCCGTGGACCAGGATGGCGATCTTTCCGACCGGCGTCGCCCGTGCCGGATAGTGGCGATAAGCGAGCTCAGTGCCGTCGCGGGCGCTGAAGCGCTGCAGGGCCGGCATGGTGCTGCGATCAACACGTCCGACGGTCTCCGAGATCGACTTCAGCTCGGGCGGATGCACCAGCGGCGTTGCGATCATGCCGCCGAGAACCAGCGCCAGAGCCCCGGCGAGGCCGAGGCCCCAGCCAATGAGCCGCCCCACGATCGTGATGCTCTTCCGCATGGCCTCTCTCCCTGCCCGGCCTTATATAGAGTACTCTATAATACAGAGTTATCGAAAAGCCAACGGCTTGATTGGCGATCGGGACCGAAAGCTCCTACCTTGGCAGCTGCTCCCCCAATCCGAATCAGCGATCGATGCCGCCCGCAGAAGCCCTGCCCAACGCGCCCGAATTTACCGTCTCCGAACTGTCCTCCGCGCTGAAGCGGACGGTCGAGGACCAGTTCGGCCATGTCCGGGTGCGCGGCGAGATCACCGGCTTCCGCGGACCGCATTCCTCGGGCCATTGCTATTTCGCGCTCAAGGACGAGAGCGCCAAGATCGAGGCGGTGATCTGGAAGGGCGTGCACGGCCGCATGCGCTTCAAGCCCCAGGAAGGGCTCGAGGTCATCGCCACCGGCAAGCTCACCACCTATCCGAACTCCTCGAAATATCAGATCGTCATCGAGGCGCTGGAGCCGGCCGGCATCGGCGCGCTGATGGCGCTGATGGAGGAGCGCAAGCGCAAGCTCGGCGCCGAAGGCCTGTTCGATCCCGCCCGCAAGCAGCTGCTGCCTTGGCTGCCCGAGGTGATCGGTGTCATCACCTCGCCAACCGGCGCTGTCATCCGCGACATCCTGCACCGGTTGGAAGACCGCTTTCCCCGCCACGTGCTGGTGTGGCCGGTGAAGGTGCAGGGCGAAGGCTCGGCCGAGCAGGTCGCGGCCGCGATCCGCGGCTTCAACGATCTGCCGGAGGACGGCCCGATTCCACGTCCCGACGTGCTGATCGTCGCGCGCGGCGGCGGCTCGCTGGAGGACCTCTGGTCCTTCAACGAGGAGATCGTGGTTCGCGCCGCAGCCGAGAGCATGATCCCGCTGATCTCGGCGGTCGGGCACGAGACCGACGTGACCCTGATCGATTTCGCCGCGGACAAGCGGGCGCCGACGCCCACGGCCGCTGCGGAAATGGCGGTGCCGGTGCGCAGCGAGCTGATGCAGGAGGTCGCGAGCCTCGCCCGCCGCGTCAGCGTCTGCTGGCAGCGCAGCCAGGAGGGCCGCCGCAACGAACTGCGTGCGGCCGCGCGCGCCCTGCCCGGAGCAGCCGAGCTGCTCGCCATTCCGCGGCAGCGGCTGGATTCGGCCGCGGCAAGCCTGCCGCGCGCGCTGAAGACCAACACCAATGTGCATTTCCGCCAGTTCGCGGCGGCCAGCGCCAAGCTGACCTTGCGCGTGCTGCATGGGCAGATCGCGCAGGCCGATCATCGTCTCATCGTGTCCTCGGAGCGGCTGTCACTGTCGGCGCGGGCGCTGCTGCACCGGCGTCGCGAGCGGTTCGAAGCGCTCGACGCCCGCTTCAAGGCGTCTCGCCTCGCTTATGCCCAGGCCAAGCGACAAGCGATCGCACGCGAGCGCGACCGCACCGAGCGGCTCGCGGATCGCGCGGCCCGCGCGCTGGCGACGTCGATCTCGCGGCTGTCGGCGCGCGTCGACCACGCCGGCCAGCTGCTGGCGGCGTTGTCCTATCGCAGCGTGCTGGCGCGCGGCTTCGCCCTGGTCCGCGATGATGCCGGTCACCCGCTGCACCAGGCCGCAAGCATCGGCCCCAACGCCGCGCTCTCGATCGAGTTCGCCGATGGCGTGGTCGCAGCGACGGCCGCTGCCGGCCGCGCGGCACCAGTGGCAGCGCCGCCCAAGACCGCACGCGAGACCAAGCCGGCGGCAGCGAAGCGCTCACCCGATCCGGCCGATCAAGGCAGCCTGTTCTAGCGTAACTCCGACTGGAAGAGCCGGAATCGGTTTTTTTTCGAAAGATCGTGCCCCAGCAAACAGCTTGGAGCATCAACGCGCCAGCCAGTCGGAGACGAGCTTCTGGGCGTCGGCGCGGGCTTCGGGATCGGAGCCGACATGGCCGCGCTCGGGCGCCGCCGCATCACTGCCGGCCACCATATGCACCGGCAGATTGACGCGGTCGAAATCGTGATAGGCGCCAGGATAGACCACGATCCGCGTCAGCGCGCTGCGGCCCCGCGCACCATCGATCATCTGCCGGCAGGCCGGTGGCGAATAGACGTCGTCCATGCCGCCGATCAGGATCAGCGTGGGAACCCGTGCGCTCCAGCCGAGCCCCGACGACGCGCGGCAATCCGGGTAGAAGGCGACCGCCGAGCGGAAGTCTGGCGAGACATGGTCCGGCAATTGCGGCCGCACGGCCCACAGCAGCGCGCTCGCGCCGCTCGCCCAGCCCAGCAGGCTGACGCGATCCGGCATCACCCAGGATTGCTGGGTCAGCCATTTCTGCGCGGCGACGATATCGGCGACGCGTTCGCGGCGGCCGCTGATGCGGCGTTCCTTGACCCGGCATTGCGGTCCCAGGCCACGCGAGCCGTAGCTGTCCGGTAGCAGCACGGCCTTGCCGTCCTTGACGAGTTCCTCGGCCCAATCGCGGTAACGCGGCAGCACGGGATCGGAGCGGCCGGCAAGCCCGCCACAGCCGTGCAGCGCGATGACGACGGGAAATGGTCCCGCACTGCTCGGCCTGTAAAGCTGCGCATGCAGCACGTAGCCGGCGGACGGGATCTCAATGGCCACGGGCGCAGGCAATGGCTCCGCAGCGGCTGAGGTGATCACCGCACAGAGCAGGGAGAGGACGGTGATGAGGGAGCGCATCAAACCAGCCGGGCACGACGAGCGGCAGAGATCCAAAATTCTAGCTAGCACGGAGTTTCCGGCCGAAGCATCACAAATCAGTGGGTTTGCGGAAGCGACAGCGGCCTCCATCTGTGTTAGAAATCAACGAAGTATGACCTTCGTGCGCTCGTCGGCGTACATGGATGGAGATCACGGACGTGCTCAACAAGTTCGGCCCCTCGGGCCAGGGGGAAGCGCAGGTGCAGTATCTGGATGGCGACTTCCGCGTGATTTCGCCAGGAAGCTACGTGCGATGCGCCGTGACCGATGCGCGGATCCCGCTCGATGAGCTGAAATATTGGAGCGTCGATCTGCAGGAGGCCTATGCGCTGCCGAGCGCGGTGCTGCAGCGACATTATCCCGGCGCGCTCAAGGCGAATGGCTGACGCTGCCGCGCCGACGCGAGCCGGTGCGCGACCAAGCTGCGCAAGGCCGTCGGATCGCTGAATTGCAGCGTCACAGGAAACGCCGTGATCACCGGGTCCGATCGGCCCAAAATGCGATGGCCGCGAAGCCGGGCCAGATCCTTCTGGGTTGTGACCAGCGTCGCGCCTTGATGCCTGGCTTTGTCGGCCAGCGCGGCGATCTCATCGGTTGAAAACGGATGATGATCGGGAAACGCACGCTCGCCCACGACGTCGAGCCCGCTCGCACGCAGGGTCCGAAAGAAGCGCTGGGGATCGCCAATGCCCGCGAAGGCGAGCAGCGGCCGCCCGGCCAGCGCTGCGACCACCTCGGGGTCCGGCTGCAGATGCGCTCTGAAAACCGGCTTTCCCGCTGCGGTGACGCGGGCTGCGACCGCCTCACCAGCGGCGCCGCTGCCGACCACGATCAGCGCGTCGGTGCGCGCGAGCTGCGGCGGCAAGGGCGCGCGCAGCGGTCCGGCTGGAAACACCCTGCCATTGCCGAGCCCGCGCGCGCCATCGATCACGATCAATGCGAGATCCTTGGTGAGCGACGGGTTCTGAAAGCCATCATCCATGAGGATCACGCTGGCGCCTTGCGTCTTCGCCAGCCCGACGCCTTCGGCGCGATGGCGCGACACCACGACAGGCACGTGGGCGGCCATCATCAGCGGCTCGTCGCCGACGTCAGCGGCCGCGTGGATGGCGGGATCGACCGCCACCGGCCCAGCCAGCCGGCCACCATAGCCGCGGCTCAGCACGACCGGGTGCTCGCCGAGCTCGCGGAGCAGAACCGACAGCGCCAGCACCGTCGGCGTCTTGCCAGCGCCGCCGACATGAAAATTGCCGACGCAGATGACGGGAACTCCGGCATCGAGGCCACTCTGCGCCATCCGATGTGCGGCGATGGCGCCATACAGCACCGAGAGCGGAGACAGCAGCAGCGATTGCCAGGCGTGCGGCCGGTGCCAGAAGGCCGGCTCACGCATCTCGCGCGGTCCCCATCTCCAGCCTGACCTGCAGGAGATACGGCTCCAGCGCAGCCATCGTTCGCTCCAGCGCGCCGCCGAGCTGATTGACGACGCGCGAGCCGGCAGCGACCAGGCTGTTGCCCGCCTCGGGATCGGCCAGCAGATGTCTGAACTGCCGGACCAGAGCCACCTGATCCTGGGCGAGACGGGCGCCAGCCGCCGAATCGAGCGCTTCGTAGACTTCGGCGAAATTGAAGACGTGGGGTCCGTGGACGATGGCTCCGCCGAGCTTGACGGCCTCGATCGGGTTCTGGCCACCATGCTCGACCAGCGAGCCGCCCATGAACACGATGGAGGCCAGCCGATAGAACAGCCCGAGTTCGCCGATCGTGTCGGCGACATAAATCTCGGTTCCGGCCAGCGGCTGACCATCGCGCGACCGCAGGCCTGTCTGCAGGCCGGCGCCGGCGACGAGATCGGCGATCGCGGATCCACGTTGAGGGTGCCGCGGCACGATCACGGTGAGAAGGGACGGCAAGGCGCTGGACAGCGCCTTGTGCGTCGCGATGAGCATCTCCTCCTCACCCGGATGCGTGGAGGCGGCGACGATCACCGGGCGGCCGCGCGTCATCGCCATCAATCGTTCGAGCTTGACCGGATCGGCCGGCGGCGCCGGCACATCGAGCTTGAGATTGCCCGTCGTGATCACATTGCGGGCGCCGAGCGCGGAAAACCGCTCGGCATCGGCCTGCGACTGGGCCAGGCAAAGGTCGAAACGGCCGAGCAGCGCGGAGATCGTGCCGGACATGCGGCGCCAGCGCGGGAACGAGCGCGGCGACATCCGTCCATTGATCACGACCATCGGCACCCGCCGGGAGGCGCCGGCGAGGATCAGATTGGGCCAGAGGTCGGATTCGATGAACAGCCCGAGCGATGGGCGCCAATGATCCAGAAACCGCTCCACAAAACGTGGCGTGTCATAGGGGACGTATTGATGGATCACATCCGGCGGGAAACGTTTGGCCACGATCGCGGCCGAGGTCACCGTTCCCGAGGTGAGCAGGATGCGGATGTTGAGCGCGCGCAACCGCTCGATCAGCGCCGCCGCCGCCAGCACCTCGCCGACGCTCGCGCCGTGAATCCAGACCAGCGGTCCGAGCGGGCGCGTGTCGTGGCTCAGGCCGCGGCGTTCGTCGGTCCGCTCCGGATCTTCCTTGCCGTGCTTGAGCCGCTGCCTGATCAAGGCCGGCGCAAGCGGCGCCGCCGCCGAGGACAACCCGCGGTACACGCGCAGGGCCATCGGGAGCGTGTTAGCCACTGGACGCCCCCGTCACGGGCGGCGGGCAGGCATCCGGGCGGCCAACGATCTGATAGGCGCGGCGCATGCATTCGTTCAGCGTGGCTTCGAGGTCGAGGCGCGCCTGCTCCATCGCCGCGGCGTCGGCATCGCGCGGCACGCTGATTTCCTTGATCCCCACCAATGCGCCGCGGCCAAAGGGCAGATTGATGGTGGTGCTGTCCCAGTTCTTCAGGCGGATGAAGCGGCTCGTGACCATCGCAAAGGGCATGATCGGACGTCCTGATTCACGCGCGAGCATGATGATGCCGAGGCCCGCAATCCGCGCACGCTTCGGCACATCCGCGGTCGATGCTACGTTATAGTTGTCTTCCAGGGCGCGCACCATCTCCTTGAAGGCCCCCACCCCGCCTTTCCGGTGGAAGGAGGACCCGTGGTCCCCCGAGCCGCGAATGGTTCCGATGCCGAGCCGCTCGACGGCGATGGCGTTGAACTCGCCGTCGCGATGGCGGGAGATCAGCACCTTGGCGCGGTAGCTCGGCTTGTTCCGGATGAACGGTGTCAGGAGATGCTGGCCGTGCCAGAAGGCGAAGATCGCCGGCATCTGCGGCTCGACGATGTCGTAGACATCCGCCGGATCATAGGTGAAGCGGTTGGTGAGCCAAACCAGGCGCAGGTACTCGGCCGCGAGAAACCCAACGGCGCGCTGGAACCAGCCGCTACGCAGCATATTACGGACGAGATGTTTCAAGTCGAAAGCTTTGCGTCTTACTTCGCGTCCTGACCGGGATCGAGCAGCCGGTGCAGGTGGACGATGAAATAACGCATATGGGCGTTGTCGACCGTCATCTGCGCCTTGGCTCGCCATGCCGCGTGAGCCGCCGCATAGTTCGGATACACGCCGACAATATCGACCTTGTCGAGATCCTTGAATTCGTTCTTGTCGAGATTGATGAGTTCGCCGCCGATCACGAGGTGAAGGAGCTGCTGCGAGGCGCTATCTGTCATCGGTACCATTCCTAATCGGCGCCTTGCTGGCGAGTGGAGCGTGCGATCCGGAGCCGTTCAGCCTGGCGGTAAGCGGCGGTATTGCGCGACGATATCAGCATGTCGGTCGCGGCCCGCTGCTACCAGCACCCCGTGCACCACTTCCGGACGATTATAGAGGATCGTCTCGCCGGACAATGCGGTCATTTTACCTCCCGCTTCCTGCACGATCAGATGAGCCGCCGCAAGATCCCAATCGCGGCTTTGCCCGCCTGCAAAAGCGGCATCGAGCGCACCGTGCGCGACACGACACAGGCGCAGCGCCAATGATCCGATTCGGGGATGGAGTTCAATTCGGGCAAATTGCGGAGCCAGCTTCTCAACCAGCGGTTTGGGGCCCGCCACGCGCGCAAAGTCCAGTGCAGTCCCCTGGGCGGCCTGAACGGGCTGGTCGTTGAGCGTGGTGCCCTGTCCCAGGCCTGCGAAGAAGAACTCGCTGGTGACAGGGGCATAGACGGCGGCCAGGATCGGCGACTGGTCCTCGACCAAAGCGACGCTCACGCACCAATCCTGGCGGCTGGCGAGAAAGGACCGGGTGCCGTCGATCGGGTCGACGATCCAGACCCGCGACCGGTCGAGCCGATCGGAATCGTCGGCGCTTTCTTCCGACAGCCAACCGTAATCGGGCGTGGCCGACCTCAACCGGCGTTCGAGAAGCTCGTTGACGGCCATGTCGGCCTCGGACACCGGGGACGATGCCCCCTTGGTCCATTTGCGCAGCTCGGTGCCGAACATCGCGTGCGCCAGCTCGCCAGCCTCGCGCACCGCCTGCTTCAGAAGCCCGGCATCCGCCGCAAGGTTCGTCCCGGCCGGTTTCTCGATCTCAGCGTCCGCCAAGCGTCAACCCTTCGATGCGCACCGTCGGCGCATTGACCCCATAGCGGAACTCCAGGTCGCTGGCGGGCGTCATCGATTTGAAGATCTCGAACAGATGACCGGCGATCGTCACCTCGCTCACCGCATAGGTGATCTCGCCATTCTCGATCCAGAAGCCGGACGCGCCCCTGCTGTAGTCGCCGGTGACGCCGTTGACGCCGGAGCCGATCAGGTCGGTAACGTAGAAGCCCTGCTTGATGTCCGAGATGAGCTCCTTGGCCGTCACCACGCCTGCTTCGAGATGCAGGTTGAACGGACCCGGCGATGGCGAGGACGACACCCCGCGATGGGCATGCCCGGTCGTGGCCAGCCCAAGCTCGCGCGCCGTCGCCGAATCCAGCAGCCACGTCGTCAGGACGCCATCGTCGACCAGCGCGGTCTTCTTCACCTGGACGCCCTCGGCGTCGAACGGTTGCGAACGCAGGCCACGCGGACGCAGCGGATCGTCGATGATGCGGATGTCCTTGGCAAACAGCTGCGCGCCGAGCTTGTCCTTCAGGAAGCTGGTCTTGCGCGCGATCGAAGCGCCGTTGATAGCGCCGACGAGATGGCCGACCAGCGAACCGGACACCCGCGGATCGAACACGACCGGCACCTGGCAGGTCGCGACCTTGCGCGGATTGGCGCGCGCCACGGCACGCTCACCGGCGCTGCGGCCGACCGCCGCCGGGGCCAGCAGATCGGCGCCGTGCGGCGCCGCCGTGTAGTCATAGTCGCGCTCCATGCCGGTGCCTTCACCGGAGATCGCGGTCGTCGAGATGCTCTGGCTTGAGCGCAGATACGCGCCATGAAAGCCGTCGCTCGTGACCAGCACCATGCCGCCGATGCCGGCCGAAGCCGACGCTCCGCCCGATTTGGTTACGCCCTTGACCGCCATCGCCGCAGCTTCCGCCTCCTGGGCACGCCGCTCCAACTCGGCGATCACAGGGATCTGCGGATCGAGAAGGTCGAGCTCGGGAATGTTGCGGGCCAGCAGCGCGGGATCGGCGAGGCCGACATATTTGTCGTCGGGCGCCACGCGGGCCATGGCGACGGCCCGTTCCGCCAGCCGTGCCACACCGTCGCCGCTGACGTCGTTGGTCGACACCACAGCCTGGCGCTTGCCGACCAGGACGCGCAGCCCGACATCGTCGCCTTCGGAGCGTTCGGATTCCTCGACACGACCGTCGCGGACCTCGACGCCCTGGGAAACGCCGCGCACCGCGATCGCATCGGCGGCATCGGCGCCGGCCTTCCGTGCAGCCTCGACCAGCCGCTGGGCGAGCGCCGTGAGCGCGGACTGATCGAGAAGATCGGAATGAACGGAGGTCGACGAAGCAGGAGCTGAGGGGGAAGAGGTCACGAACAAATTCCGATCGATGTCTGGTGGCGACGAGGACGACTCAATCCAAACGAAATGTGGCCTGTTCACGCCGACTTCAAGCAGGCAGGCGGACGGCACGTCGGATTGTCGGCAAATCGGCAAGGTCTCGTCAATCATGCGGGGCAAGCGCTTGTCAATCATGACGGTAAGAGGATCATGCGTCACCGCTGATTAACCAGGCTTCTTAAGCTGAAACGGGCGGGGTGCGTGGCAAGGTCTCACGCATCGACCGGGAACATAATCCCGGCGGGGAGACCAAGCCGTGAGGCGTCAAACAGCAACAGGCGGAAGCCATTCCGCAGGGTCGGGCCGCGCCGTGCGGCTCGACCCTCTTTCCCTGCCCGTCTCGTTCAGCGCGCACGATACCCGTGCCGATGGCGGAATCCGGCAGGTCGAACTGCACCGGGAGCGCGTGGTGCTGCGCCGTGCCGTCAGCGGCATGCGCATGGCCGTGAACCTCCGCGTCAGCGACTTCCTCGGCATCGCGCTTCGCGAGCTCGACGACTCGCGGATGATGCTGGTTCTCGTCCACCGCGACCCGTCGCTCACCATCCCTCTCTGCGTCGACGACGACCCGAGCGAGATCGCTGCAGCCTGGGCGATGTGGAGCGAAACGTTCGCGCTGCCGCAGCTTCAGGACACGCACAGAGAAGCCGCGCCGCGCCGCCGTCGCCGCAACGCGATCCGCGACCGCCGTCCGCGTTTCCTGATGCGCCGCCGCGTCGGCCACCTGCTCAATCCGGCGTCGATCTATCGCGGCGAACGCGAGATCATCGCGCGCAACTGATCACAGTACGCGCAAGACCGCGTCGACCAGCAGGGCTGCGAACAGCAGCAGCCCGGCATCGCGATTCGACTTGAACACGCGCAGACACAGCGCCGGATCGGCGGTGTCGAGCCGGTGGACCTGCCAGCCGAGATGGGCCGCGAAACCGGCAAGCCCGATCCAGGCAGCCACGCCAGCGTGGGCAGTGACGAGCGCGGCGCCGATCAAGACCACGGCCAGCCCGTAGAAGAGGATGAGCGCCAGATGCGTGCGGTCGGCGAACAGCCGCGCCGTCGACTTGATGCCGATCAACGCATCATCCTCCGCATCCTGATGCGCGTAGATCGTGTCGTAGGCGATCACCCATGCGATCGAGCCGGCGTAGAGCAACAGCGCCGTGGCATCGAGGCGGCCGAAAGCGACCGCAAATCCCATCAGCGCGCCCCACGAGAAGGCGAGCCCCAGGACCATCTGCGGCCACCAGGTGATTCGCTTCATGAACGGATAGATCGCGACAATGACCAGCGATGCGATCCCGGTCAGGATCGCGAAACGGTTGAACTGCAGCAATGCTATCAGGCCGATCAGCGCCTGCGCGACCAGGAAGGCCAGCGCCTGCTTGACGCCGACCTGCCCGGCCGGGATCGGCCGCGAGCGCGTGCGTTCCACCTTGGCGTCGAGATCGCGGTCGGTGATGTCGTTCCAGGTACAGCCGGCCCCCCGCATCGCGAACGCGCCGACGAAATACAGCGCGATCCAGGCCGGCAGCATGGTGAGCTGTCCCGACATGCCGGCCGCCAGCGCGGCCGACCACCAGCACGGCATCAACAGCAGCCAGGATCCGATCGGGCGATCATAGCGGGCCAGCCGCAGATAGGGCCGGCTCCAGACGGGCGCCAGCGTGTCGACCCAATTGCCGGTCGCGTCAGCAACGCGGACGGCGGTGTCGCTCATCGGGTGAGAACGTTGCCGGTCATGGTGTCGAACGCCGACCCGCCCTTCTTGCCGGTGTTGGCTTCGGGCAGCGCGGCGGAGCTCCCCAGCACATCGCTCAGGCTGGGCGCGGCCGGGCTGCCCCGCGTCTGCATCTGGGCGGCCACGGCGCAAACCTTCTTCTCAAGGGCTTCCGTACCCTTGTGACCCGTCTTCAGCTGTTCTGCGATCTGCTGCGGAATGCCGCAACTTGCAGCATGCGCTTCGACATATTTGATCATCTTCACTTCGGCCTTGCCGAAATTTCCGATCAGCTTGCAGGCCTCATCCGGAGAGGCCTTGCGGTCGCTCGCGGCCTTGATCAGCTTGCCGCGCCGCTCCGCCTCTTCGCGCAACGGGATGAATTCCTTCATGCAGTTGTCCGGCGGACCGCCCTGGGGCGCGGCCATGGCGGGCGGCTGGAAACCACCACCGCCGCTGCCGAACGCCGGCGCTCCGGTACTCGGAAAGGCGGTGGGCGCCGCCGCCGGCGCGGCAGGCCTGCCACCGATCGGTGGAAAGGCCGAGCTGTTATTGGCGGCAGGGCGGGATTCACCCGGCAAGGCCGGGAATGCGCTTTGTGCCAGCGCCGGCCCCGAGCAGAGGCCGATCAGCACGGCAAGCGACAGCAACGAATGGCGGGCGATCAAGGGCTGGTTCTCCGGCAAGACCAAAGTTCCTCAAAACTTCCGGACGAAAGCACGATCCGATCCGGGGCCTTTTACGATTCCCGCCCGCTTGGCACAACCGCGGAGTTTGTCACCTCTGCGGCGCAGGGACGCAGCTCCGCCTCAGAATGGCCACAGATTCCTCGTCCTGGGCGGAGCGAACCGCAGAGTTGCGAACTCTACGCAGAATCCGGCTCCGACCTGTCGTCAGCGACAATCCCATCCCGGCATCGCCGGAACAAGCCGCCTCCGGATCACGTCGCCGTGCAGACCTTCCGCATCACGGCCAGGGTGTTTTCGTGATTGGCCTTCAGCTGATCCGTGATCTTGGGCGGAATCCCGCACGTCGAGGCATGTGCAACCGCGTAATCGATCATCTTCGTCTGAGCCAGCTCATACTCATGGACCAGCTGGCAGGCCTCGCCAGGCGCAAAGCGACGCTCGGTCGCCGCCTTGATGAGCTTGGCGCGGCGGGCTGTCTCGTCCCGCAGCGGCGTAAACTCCTTCAAGCAGCTTTCAGGGGGGCGAAAGCCGGCAGTGGCCGGCCCGCCGGGGCCGGCGGCCCGCGGCGGGGTGGCCGCCCCCGCCTGCCCCGCGACCGCCTTGTCGTCGGCGCGACAGGCCCCGGTGAGCGTGAGCGCGATGATGGCGGCGAACGCCCAGGTCCAGTTCTTGTCGATCACCGGCTGTTCTCCTCGCCAAGGCGTCCCGGACGCCGCCGGGACATCGCGTCCGAACACCGGACGGCCACCACGTCGCTGCCGATCCAACCGGTAAAATCTGTCGACAGCGCGGCCAAAAGGCGCCATCGCCAATGCGGCCGGGCGCGGGTCATCCGCCTGCTTCGGCGCTGGTAGGGACGCCTTTTCTTCACGGTCGAAGCAACATGCCCGAATACGACTTCAACGCGCCGCGCCTGTATGTCGATGCGCCCCTGCAGCACGGCGCCCATGTCGAATTGGACCGCGACCAGAGCAACTATCTCGGCAATGTGCTCCGCCTTGGCGCCGGCGGCCGCGTCCTGGTCTTCAACGGCCGCGACGGCGAATGGCAGGGTCTGATCGGCGGCCGCAAGCGGCCCGACAGCTTGACGATCGAGCATCGGACCCGGCCACAAGACCGGCTCGCCGACCTCGCTTATGTCTTCGCGCCGCTGAAGCACGCGCGGCTCGACTACATGGTCCAGAAGGCGGTCGAAATGGGCGTCTCGTCGCTTGCGCCGGTGATCACACGGCACACCCAGGTGTCCCGCGTCAACGGCGAGCGCATGCGCGCCAACGTCATCGAGGCGGCCGAGCAATGCGGCATCCTCAGCCTGGCAGAGGTGCGTGAGCCGGTGTCGCTCGAGCGTTTCTTGGCGCAGCGCCCGCCGGACCGCCTGCTCGTGTTCTGCGACGAGGCGGCTGACGTCGCCGATCCGCTGCAGGCGCTGCGCGGCGGCAGCGATTACGCCGGCATCGACCTGCTGATCGGTCCCGAAGGCGGCTTTGCCAGCGAGGAGCGGGAATTGCTGCTGCGGCAGCCACTTGTACTCCGGGTCGCGCTCGGGCCGCGCATCCTGCGCGCCGACACTGCGGGGGTGGCTGCCCTCGCCCTGATCCAGGCCACTTTGGGCGATTGGCGCAGTCAGAGCCGTTAAGGCCCGTCCCCAATTGTCGTCCGCCGCGCCCATTCATGGTCGAAACCGCGGAATGGCCATGCTAAGGGGCTGCCGCTGCCCGCCGGGCGGCGCTCACCCCGAGTGGAACCAGATCGAGATGACCGGACCCGCTTCAACCGGCCCCGCCGCCTGGGCCGACACGCTGCTGCAGTCGTTCGCCCAGGCCGGCTATGACCGCGCCGAGCCGGCGATTCTGCAGCCAGCCGAACCGTTCCTCGATCTGTCCGGGGAAGACATCCGCAAGAGCCTCTACCTGACGACCGACGCGAGCGGCGAGGAGCTCTGCCTGCGCCCCGACCTGACCATTCCAGTGGCGCGGGACTATCTGGCCTCCGCCCGCGCCGGCCATCCCGCGGGCTTCAGCTATCTCGGCCCCGTATTTAGATACCGTAGCGGCCGCCCCGGCGAGTTCCTGCAGGCCGGCATCGAGTCGTTCGGCCGCAAGGATCAGCCCGCCGCGGACGCGGAAATGCTGGCGCTGGCGATCGAAGCGACGGCAGCGGCGGGCCTCGCCGAGGTCGAGATCCGCACCGGCGATGTCGCGCTGTTCACCGCCTTGATCGACGCCCTCGACCTCTATCCGGTGTGGCGGCGGCGGCTGATCAAGGACTTCAACCGCAAAGTCACGCTGGAACAGGATCTCGAGCGCCTGGCAGTCGCATCGGCAGCGACGCGTAACGAATATGAGGGTGTCCTCGCCGCGCTCGCCGGTTCGGATCGCAAGGCGGCGCTGGCCCTCGTCACCGACCTGATGTCGATCGCCGGCGCCACCGCCGTCGGCGGCCGCACCGTGGCCGAGATCGCCGATCGCTTCCTGGAACAATCGACCCTCAAAGGCGGCGCCCTGCCGCGCGACGCGCTCAACACGATCAAGCGCTTCCTGGCGATCGCCGGCAATCCGATAGACTCCGTCAAACAGCTCCGCGCGCTCGCCGCGGACGCGAAGCTCGACATCGCCAGCGCGATCGACGCGCTGGAGGCGCGCGTCGATCTCATGGCCAAGCGCGGCATCGACCTCGGTCAGGTGCGCTTCGCCACGGCGTTCGGCCGCGGCCTCGACTACTACACCGGCTTCGAGTTCGAATTGCACCGCAAGAATGGCGGCGACGAGCCCCTGGTCGCCGGCGGCCGCTATGACGGGCTGCTGAGCCGGCTCGGCGCGGCGGCACCGATCCCCGCGGTCGGCTTCTCGATCTGGGTCGAGGGTCTCGCCCAGGGCAGCAGTCACCGCACGACCCAGCGTGGGAGAGCATCATGAGCGGCCCTCTCGTCGTCGCCGTTCCGTCCAAAGGGCGCCTGCAGGAAAATGCGGAAGCGTTCTTCGGACGCGCCGGCCTGACCCTGTCGAAGACGGGCGGCGCGCGCGACTATCGCGGCACGATCTCAGGCCTCGACAATGTCGAGATCGCTTATCTGTCCGCGAGTGAGATCGCCTCGCAACTGGCGCGCGGCAGCGTGCATCTCGGCGTGACCGGCGAGGATCTTGTGCGCGAGAGCATTCCGGACGCCGACAAACGCGTGCTGCTGATCGATACGCTGGGCTTCGGCGGCGCCAATGTCGTCGTCGCCGTGCCGCAGGCGTGGATCGACGTTCGCACCATGGCCGATCTCGATGACGTGACCACCGGCTTTCGCGCCCGGCACAATCACCGCATGCGGGTCGCCACCAAATACATCAACCTGACGCGCAGCTTCTTTGCCGCCCATGGCATCGTCGATTACCGCATCGTCGAGAGTGCCGGCGCGACCGAGGGCGCTCCCGCGGTCGGCACGGCCGAGCTGATCGTCGACATCACCAGCACCGGCTCGACGCTGGCCGCCAACGGGCTGAAGGTGCTGGACGACGGCGTGATCCTGCGCAGCCAGGCCAATCTCGTCGCCTCCCGCGATGCCGACTGGTCCGACGGACCGCGCGAGAGCGCCCGGATCATTCTCGACCACATCCATGCCCGCGCCCGTGCCAGCAAGTACCGCGAGGTGCGCACACGCTTCAAAGGGTGCGACGCAGCAATGCTGACCGAGGCCCACAACCGGTTCGGCGTCGTGGCGCCGTTCGGCGGGCCAACGTCGTCAGGCATGCTGACCCTGCATTGTCCGCCAGCGCAAATCTACGCGCTGGGCAGCTTCCTCCGCGCGCACGGGGCCGAGACCGTATCGGTCGCCTCGCTCGACTACGTGCTCGACCGCGAGAATCCGCTGTTTGCCCGCCTCGAGGCCTTCCTGCGATCATAAATCGCCGTTCATCGTAGCGACAGGCGGCGGCTGCTACCATATGTTGGTAGGCGAACGAGGACTCTGAGCGATGCTGGGAACTGACGTGTCCGACCTGACCACGACCGCGGCCGATGCCGCGTCGCAGGGCCTGTCGATCGTTATCCCCGTCTACAATGAAGGCGCGGGACTGACGGCGCTGCACGAGCGGCTGAACAACCTCGCCCGCACGCTGCGCCAGCGCTTCGGCCTCGCCTGCGAACTCGTCTATGTCGACGATGGCAGCCGCGACAACACGCTCGCCATCGCGCGCACCTTGCAGGCCGACGCGCTCGACGTTCAGGTGGTGTCGCTGTCGCGCAATTTCGGCAAGGAGGCGGCGCTGATGGCCGGCCTCGATCATGCCCGCCGCGGCGCCGTGCTATTCATGGATGGCGACGGCCAGCATCCGCCGGCCCTGGTCGAGCAGCTCGTCACGCACTGGATCAAGGACGGCTATGACGTCGTCTACACGGCCAAGGCGCACCGCGACAACGAACCGTTCCTACGGCGGGTCGCGGTGCACGGCTTCTATGCGCTGATCAATTGGGGCGCGCGGCAGAAGATCCCGGAGGACGCCGGCGACTTCCGCCTGCTGTCGCCGCGCGCCGTGGCGGCGCTGCGCCAGCTGCCCGAGCGCAACCGCTTCTTCAAGGGATTGGCGAGCTGGATCGGCTTCCGCCAAATCCGCGTCGATTACGAACCTGCGGCACGCGCCCATGGCGTCACGAGGTTCAACGTGACCAGCCTGCTCGGCCTGTCGATCGAGGGCCTCACCTCGTTCTCGGTGGCGCCGCTGCGCTTCGCCAGCCTGCTGGGAATCCTGCTCGCCTCGGCGGCCTTCCTGTTTGGTCTGTCGATTCTCTGGGAGACCTTGACCACCGGCAAGTCCGTACCCGGCTATCCCTCGCTGATGGTCGGCCTGATGACCATCGGCGGCGTCCAGCTGATCATGATCGGCATCATGGGCGAGTATATCGGCAAGATCCTCTCGGAGCTGAAGGCGCGCCCGATCTACTTCGTCGCCGAGCACAGCGAGAAGCGCGCCGCGCTCGACACGCGGAGCGACGGCGCCGAAAGGACTGCCGCCGAATGAGCGGGGCGCCGCACCGGCGCATCTGGCTGTGCGCCGATGATTACGGCATCAGTCCAGGGGTCAATCGCGCCATCCGCGACTTGATCGGACGTGGGCGTCTCAACGCGACCTCGGTGATGATGGTCGGCGCAGCGATCGGTCGCGACGAGGTGACGGAGCTGACCAAGGTCGCGGCCGACAGTTCGCGCTGCGCCATCGGCCTGCACGTGACGCTGACAGCGCCGTTCCGGCCGCTGACGATGCATTTCCGGCCTGCCGAGGGCGGCATGTTTCCGCCCTTTCCAAAGCTGCTACGCGCCGGGGTGACCCGCCGGCTCGATCCCGAGATGATCCGCGCCGAGGTGATGGTCCAGCTTGCCGCCTTCAGCGAGTTGTTCGGCCGCGCCCCCGATTTCGTCGATGGTCACCAGCATGCGCAGCTGTATCCGCAGGTGCGCGAGGGCTTTCTCGCGGCGGTCAAGGACGCCGCGCCATCGGCCTGGGTCCGCCAGGGCGGCCGCCCTGGGCCGCTGATGCCGCGACTGACGGCGCCGAAGGCCCTGCTGCTGGACGCGCTGAGCGCGCAATTCCGCAAGCATGCCAAGCGCGTCGACATCACCTTCAACCCCGCTTTTGCGGGCGCCTACGACTTCACCAAAGCGTCGGACTTCGGCGCCTTGATGGACGGCTTCCTGACCGCCCTGCCCGAGAACGGGCTCGTCATGTGCCATCCTGGCTTCGTGGACGACGTCCTGATCGAGCTCGATCCGTTGACGGTGCAACGGGAGCATGAGCACGCTTATCTCGCCGGCGAGCACTTTCCGGACCTGCTCGAGCGACGCGGGGTGACGCTGGCCTGACCAGATCTTCATTCCGGCGACGAACAAAACCGCGCGGAACAGCGTTCCCTTTCGCAGCAAAGTGGCGCCGGCGTCGCGAGTCCTTCGCAACTCCCAAGTCCTCGCTATTCCAATGACGCTTTGTCGCATGGGGAAAATCGCCCACGGAAATTTAATCCACGGCCCGGCTGGCCGGACCACAAAGTCCCCCTAAATCTTGGCCGCGCTTCGCTGGAACCGGCAAGCGACAGGAGAACCACATGACACCGCAAGAACGCCAACTCATCGACGAACTGTTCGACCGGCTTGCCAAGTTGGAGAGTGCGCCGCGTGACCCGGACGCGGCCGCCGCGATCTCCCAGGCGCTGCAGCGGGCTCCAAACGCCGTGTATGCGCTGGTGCAGACGGTCCTGGTCCAGGACGAGGCTCTGAAACGCGCCAATGCGCGGATCGAGGAGTTGCAGCACGCCCAACAGGCGCAGCAGCCTCAGTCCGGCGGCTTCCTCGATTCGATGCGCGACAGCATCTTCGGCTCGGCCAGCAGCCGCGGCTCCGTTCCCAACGTTCCGCCGCCGGCCCCGAGCCGCCCGGTCTGGAACAACGGCCAGGCCATGCCTCCGGGCTATCAGGGACAGCCCGGCTATCCCGGTCAGCCCGGCCCCTATGATCAAGGCGGTTTCGGCCAGCCGCGGGGCGGCATGTTCGGCGGCGGAGGCGGCTCGTTCCTCGGGACCGCGGCGGCGGCGGCGGCCGGCATGGTCGGCGGCTCCCTGCTGCTCGGCGGCATCCGCTCGATGATGGGTGGCGGTTCGCACCAGGCATTCGGTGACACGACCATCATCGAGGAGCGTGGCGGTGGCGCCAACCCGTGGAGCGACCAGTCGGGTGGCTCGCTGGCGCGCGACGCCGGTGTCGACGACATCGGCCGTTCGGGCGACGGCGGCGGTCGGGCCGGCCTGTTCGATCAGGCGAACTACGACGACAGCGGCAATGGCGACGACGCCGATTTCGACGCCGACGACGGTTACGGCAACGATGACAATGGCGGCAGCGACTATGCGTGACGCGTCATCGTCCTGCGCCAGGACTTGAACGACGAAGGCCGCCCCCGAGGGCGGCCTCTTGCTTGGTGACCGTCACACTAGACGATCGATGCTTCTGGACGACGGTTTCCAAAGTCTTGGTCCCGTTGATATGGACGTATGGACCCCCGCTGTCTTCGTCCGCGAAGGCGAAGGCGGACGATCCAGTACGCCGCGACGTTTCAGTTCGATCCCTTCTGCCGCGGCATACGGGATGCTCCGCCTTCGCCGAGCATGACAGCGTTGCAGACGACGAGAGCTCAAACCAGCACGGGCCGTCGGATTCTAAGGAAACGCTCGTCTAGATCACGATCACGCGGGTCCCGACATTCACGCGTCCGTAGAGATCGATGACGTCCTCGTTGCGCATCCTGATACAGCCGGACGATACGTTGGTTCCGATGGTCCACGGCTCGTTGGAGCCATGGATGCGGTAGAGCGACGAGCCGAGATACATGGCGCGGGCGCCGAGCGGATTTTCCGGGCCGCCTTCCATGTGCCGCGGCAGGTCGGGCCGCCGCGCCAGCATCTCAGGCGGCGGGGTCCAGTCCGGCCATTCCCGCTTCGCCGAGATCGTCTTCACACCCGACCAGGTGAAGCCCGGGCGGCCGACGCCGATGCCGTAGCGCAGCGCCTTGCCCTCCCCCTGCACCAGATAAAGGAACTTGTTGGGCGTATCGACGACGATCGTGCCCGGCCGTTCTTTGCCATCATAGTCAACGATCTGTTTCTCGTATTTCGGGTCGAGCGGCCGCTGGGTCTGCTCATAGGCCTCCTCGTCCGGCACTGCCTGCGGTGCCCTGCCGGGCGCCGTCGGATATTGCGGCTGGTAGTAGGACGGCTGCTGCTGGTACATCGGCTGAGCGCCGCGGCCGCCCTGCGGATCGCCGAACAGGAATTCGATGAAGCCGCCACCCATGCGCGAGCGTTCGACATAGGCGGTGCGCACCGGCGCCGTCTGCTGCGGCGGGCCGCTATAGATCACCGTCGGCTGCTGAAATCCCTGCGCTGCGGCCCGATCCAGACCCGCATAGAAAAAGCATGCGCCGGCCAGCAGCGCCGTGGAGAATGATTTGAACATCGACGTACTCTGTACTGTTTCGTCTGGAGACTGTCGTCGCGCGGAAGACCCCGAGATCGGCCGCGCATCGTCAATAAAGAGCAAAACCCGATCGCTTTGGTAAACGATAGCGCCGCCTGGATTCACCATCGACGCAGATGAGGGCGGATTCGATCGCTAGCGTTTATTTTGCGTGAAGGGCGGAGACGCATGGTTAATCGTTGATGCATAGCGCACGCGAGCGTTGCGGGATCGGGTTCCTGCCGTGAACGCGATGTTAAATAGCATCCGAGTAGAACTGAGCGCAGTAGAAGGTCAGGGATACTCTCATGCCGGTTCGCAAGCGTTTCCGTATCGAAGAAGCAATCGTCGGCCATATGCCGGAGCCAGACTTCGTGGGTGGCGAGATCGGCCCCAACCACAAGGAAATCATGGACGAACTCCGCGCCATCCGCGCCCAGATGGCCAATGCCATCCGCAGCGGTGGGAGCAACACGGCCAACGCCGCCATCGAAGAATCCGCTGCCCGCGAGGTCGCCGAAGCGCGCGCGCTGCTCGAGACCTATCGCGCTCAGATCGAGCAGTGCGAGAAGCTGAAGGTCGAACTGGACCTGATCCACGATGCGATCAATCGCACCAAGGGCGAGATCGCGACCCTCCATGCCAAGAGCTTCAATGGCGAGGAGATGGCCAAGGTCAACGGCGAGCTCGGCGCCGTCGTCGGCGGCACCGAACAGGCGACCCAGCAGATCCTCGAAGCCGCGGAAGCCATCGACCAGGCCGCCAGCGCGCTCGGCAAGGTGGATTCGGCGGATCAGCAGAAGATCCTGAGCGAAGAGATCCAGGAGCGCGTGGTCTCCATCTTCGAGGCCTGCAACTTCCAGGACCTGACCGGCCAGCGCATCAACAAGGTCATGACCACCATGAAGTTCATCGAGCACCACATCGTGGTGATGATGGACATCTGGGGCGGCGTCGACGCCATCAAGGCGCATGTGCCGCCGATCGTCGACACACGCGAGGGCGACGCCAGGCTGCTGAACGGCCCGAAGGCGGAAGGCGATGTCGGCCACGCCTCGCAGGACGATATCGACGCGATGTTCAACTAAGCTTGCGGCCGCGCCTGGAGCGAAGGCTCCGGCAGGTGCGCCTCACAAAAAACGCCGGCGTTCGCGCCGGCGTTTTTCGTTCATCAGTCACGATGGGAACGGCACGATGGGAACGGATTGTCAGGCCCGCGGTCCGCAGCGCACATAGACCATGTTGCCGTAACGCGTTCCGGCATCCTTGTCGACGAACCGGGTGACCAGGACCCGGCCATCGAAGGAAATGACCTCGCGGTCCTGCTCGCCGCCGGGGGGACCTTCGGGACCGATATAATTCTTGCCGCTGGCAGAGCCCTTCAGCCGCAACTCCTGGGGGGTCGCCTGGTCGGCCAGGTGCATCACGACGCCGCCGGCCGTGCCGGGACCGATCGTGTAGGGCTGCTTGCATTGAGCCAGCGCCATCTTTTCAGTGCGCGCCCGATCGTTCGGATTCTGATACGAGGCCAGGCCCCATTTGCCCACGATCTCGTCAGGACGGATCGTCGCGGGCCGCTCGGGCTCCACCGCCATCTCCGGCGGCGCCGCGGGGGTCGACGGCGACAGGTTGAAGCCACCTGCGCACGCTCCCAGAAACATCGTGAGCGCCGACGCGATCGCGAGATTGGCAACCGGCCGCACGCACCGTGGACTCGTCATGGCATCCCCTTAGGAACAAGATCATGGCCGCCCCGTCTGGCAACCAAGCGCAAAACGCACGCAAGAGCAACGACGTCGGATGACGACGCCGCTCCACTAACATGTCTTGGCTAGGACAACATCCCCTAACAGCCTCAAGAAGCGCTTAACCGTCCGCCTTTGCTTGACAGGATCGGCGGCAAGCCATATTTCCCCGGACGGTCTTTAGCACTCGGAGGGCACGATTGCTAAAGCCGCGAGTCAGTTGGCACCACGTTGGCGCCAAATGTGGCCGCATTCAGATTTCCTCCGCCAGCAACCGTTATCGAAGCATCCCAAAAGGGACCCGTCATGGCCAAATCGAAGTTTCGTCCCCTGCACGACCGCGTCGTGGTTAAGCGCATCGACGCCGAAGAGAAGACCAAGGGCGGCATCATCATTCCCGACAGCGCCAAGGAAAAGCCCTCGCAGGGCGAAGTCGTTGCCGTCGGCCCCGGCGGCCGTGACGAGAGCGGCAAGCTGATCCCGATCGACGTCAAGGTCGGCGACCGCGTGCTGTTCGGCAAGTGGTCCGGCACCGAGGTCAAGCTGGACGGCGAGGAACTCCTGATCATGAAGGAGTCCGACATCATGGGCGTCGTCGCCTGATCCCGACCGCCCGGGGCGGCCGTGAGCCGCCCGGGGCGACAGTGCTCACAATCTTGATCCGGTGACAGACGGGCGATCACGCCGCTGACCATCGAGGTCCACTCCAGGAGAGATTTTACATGGCAGCCAAGGACGTCAAATTCGCTGGCGACGCGCGCGACCGCATGCTGCGCGGCGTCGACATTCTCGCCAACGCCGTCAAGGTGACGCTCGGCCCCAAGGGCCGCAACGTCGTCATTGAGAAGAGCTTCGGCGCTCCGCGCATCACCAAGGACGGCGTCACCGTCGCCAAGGAGATCGAGCTGGAGGACAAGTTCGAGAATATGGGCGCGCAGATGCTGCGCGAGGTCGCCTCCAAGACCAACGACCTGGCCGGCGACGGCACCACCACCGCGACCGTGCTCGCCCAGGCGATCGTCCGCGAGGGCGCCAAGGCGGTTGCTGCCGGCATGAACCCGATGGACCTGAAGCGCGGCATCGACACCGCGGTTGCCGCGGTCATCAAGGACATCGAGAAGCGCGCCAAGCCGGTCGCCTCCTCCGCCGAGGTCGCCCAGGTCGGCACCATCTCCGCCAATGGCGACGCCGCCATCGGCAAGATGATCGCCCAGGCGATGCAGAAGGTCGGCAATGAGGGCGTGATCACGGTCGAGGAGAACAAGTCGCTCGAGACCGAGGTCGACATCGTCGAAGGCATGAAGTTCGACCGCGGCTACCTGTCGCCCTACTTCGTCACCAATGCCGAGAAGATGACCGCCGAGCTCGACGACGTCTACGTGCTGTTGCACGAGAAGAAGCTGTCGGGCCTGCAGGCGATGCTGCCGGTGCTCGAAGCCGTGGTGCAGTCGGGCCGTCCGCTGCTGATCATCGCCGAGGACGTCGAGGGCGAGGCGCTGGCCACCCTGGTCGTCAACCGCCTGCGCGGCGGCCTCAAGGTCGCAGCCGTCAAGGCGCCGGGCTTCGGTGACCGCCGCAAGGCCATGCTCGAGGACATCGCGATCCTGACCGGCGGCCAGCTGATCTCGGACGATCTCGGCATGAAGCTCGAGAACGTCACCATCAAGATGCTCGGCCGCGCCAAGAAGGTCGTGATCGACAAGGAGAACACCACGATCGTCAACGGCGCCGGCAAGAAGGCCGACATCGAGGCGCGCGTCGGCCAGATCAAGGCGCAGATCGAGGAGACCACCTCGGACTACGACCGTGAGAAGCTGCAGGAGCGTCTGGCCAAGCTCGCCGGCGGCGTCGCGGTGATCCGCGTCGGCGGCGCGACCGAGATCGAGGTCAAGGAGAAGAAGGACCGCGTCGAAGACGCCCTCAACGCCACCCGTGCGGCTGTGCAGGAAGGCATCGTTCCCGGCGGCGGCGTCGCGCTGCTCCGCGCCAAGAAAGCGGTCGGCCGCATCACCAACCCGAACTCGGACGTCCAGGCCGGCATCAACATCGTGCTGAAGGCGCTCGAGGCTCCGGTGCGCCAGATCGCCGAGAACGCCGGCGTAGAAGGCTCGCTGGTGGTCGGCAAGATCCTGGAAGAGAAGTCCGAGACGTTCGGCTTCGACGCCCAGAGCGAGGACTATGTCGACATGGTCGCCAAGGGCATCATCGACCCGGCCAAGGTGGTCCGCACCGCGCTGCAGGACGCCTCGTCGGTCGCCGGCCTCCTGGTCACCACCGAGGCGATGGTCGCGGAGCTGCCGAAGGAAGCGGCTCCGGCCATGCCGGCCGGCGGCGGCATGGGTGGCATGGGCGGCATGGGCTTCTGAGCCCGTCCTGACCCAGCATGATCGTTCAGGAAGGCCGCCTCCGGGCGGCCTTCTTTTTCGCGGAGTGTCCGGACGGGGGTGCAGCGATCGCAAATCGGCGCTACAGCTAGCGCCGATTCTGCTCCCACAAGGATTTTCAGATGCGCGCGATTTTGGTTGCGCTTGCCGTGATTGCAGCGGCTGCGCCGGAACTCGGTTGGGCCCAGGCCAAGAGCGGGAGCAAGGCGGCCCCGGCCAACGAGACACGCTACTTCACGGCGCTCGACGGCCTGATGGATGGCAACGCAGACGTCATCCTGAAGGAATCGCGGCAGGGCAAGACCGTCACCGGGGCAACCCTCGACGTCTGTTATCCCACCGCGAAGAATTCCGACCGCAAGGACCGCTTCGTCGTCAATCTCGCGGTCAACGGCCAGTCGCTGACCGGCACCACCCAGAGCAACGGCGCCAAGGAGCCAGTCTCGGTCAAGCTGACACGCAAGCCGAACGGCGACACGTTCGAGTTCCGGGGCCAGATCACGATCGGCAAGACCGTCACCGAGGTGGCGTCGACCGACAATTCGGACATCAGCGAGAAAGAGTTCCAGGAGAGCCAGTCGAGCGACGACGGCATCAGCGCGCAGCCGAAGGATTTCACCGACGTCTCGCCTGAAGCGGTCTCGGTCCGCCTCAAGCTCGACGCCGTGGTCGATTTCCTGAAAAGCCTGAAGGGCCAGGATGTCGAGGTCTCGCTGTCGAGCCTGAACGTCACCTGCGACGCCTTGCGGGCAGGCGAACAGACCATCAGCATGACCGTCGATCCGGAGCGGGCCGGAGCCCTGATCGCCAAGGCGCGCGCCATGAACGGCGTCGTGACCGCTGGCTGGACCGCTGGCATGGTCGAGATGGACCGGGCCATCCGCTTTGCCGCGGCCGACTGGCGTGACGGCGACAAGATCAACAAGGACAAATTGGCGGCCGCGATCTCGGACGTGCTGGCCAAGACTTACGCGGCGAAGCCGACCAGCGCGGCCTGGAACCCGGTGACCGGAAAACTGAAACTCACTCTGAAGCGGCCGAGCCAGCTGATGCCCGCGCTCGAGCTCACCGATGTCATCGAGGTCAGCGGCCTGGTCTCCGCCGACAAGCCGGGTGGCACGGACGCGCTGATGCTGTGGATCAGCAGCCCGACCACGACCACCATCGATGAGGCCGCGGGCGGCAAGCTGGTCCTGTCCGACGAATCCTCCGGCGACGAGGAAAGCGACACCCGCGACGATGGCGGCGCCATCGAGGAACTCGCGAAGGCCCTGAAGGCCAAGCGCTGGGATGCGGACAACTCGGTCTGGAAGTAGCGCGCGAGCCATGACGGCAGGCGCCGCGATGTCGGTCTCACCCTCCCCTGGAGGGGCAGGGTGACAGCGAGGCCTGCACGCCGATTGATGTGACGTGGTCTTTGGAAACGGTCGTCTCGGCTCAATTGGTGTTCAACCTGAAGCGCAGGGTCTTCGGCCCGATGAAGGTGATCAGGTCGCCCTGACGCTTCCAATTCGTCGCCGCGCCGAGGGCCGCGATCAGTTCGTCATCGGCCTGGGCCCGTGCGGCGGGGCAGTTGCGATCCTCGATCTTGCCGGCAATGAAGATGATGCTGTTGCCCGCAACCGAGAACTGACCTTTCCCGCCCTTGCACCAGAGCTCCAGCACCGTCTCGCCATTGTCGCCGATGTCGAGATCCGGCACCCGCTTCGAGCCCGGCTGGGGCAGCGCGTCGAGTGTCATTTCCATCCCGAACGGAAAGCCCTCATCCGCCGCGGCAGGACGGGCCACAATCGACGCCAGCAACAGAACCGCGGCCGAGCCGGCTGCGAAAAGTCCAGATCTCACCATGCCCCCTCGAACTCCAGACACGCGATCGGCCACCAGCGGTCACGATTCGCATTGACGCGCACGGCTCCCGCACAAATGTGACCCAAACATAGCAATCCCCGCGCCGCCTGGGCGACGCGGGGATCTTTTTAGCAACGTGCCGGCGCTACTTCAGCACCATCGCGGTGAACGGATAGACATAGGCTTGCAAGGTCACGAACAGGCCGACCAAGCAGGCCAGCACGATCGAGTGCAGGAAGACGTAGCGCAGGATCGAGCTCTCATGGCCGTACCAATTGGTGGCGGTCGAGGCGACCACGATCGATTGCGCATCGATCATCTTGCCCATGACGCCGCCGGACGAGTTGGCGGCCGCCATCAGCACCGGCGACAGGCCGAGTTGCTCCGAGGTGATCTTCTGCAGATTGCCGAACAGCACGTTGGAGGCGGTGTCCGATCCCGTCAGCGCCACGCCCAACCAGCCGAGCAGGGTGCCGAAGAACGGGTAGAGCACGCCGGTCGCCGCAAAAGCGAGGCCGAGCGTCGCGTCCACACCGGACAGCCGGGTCAGCGTGCCGATCGCCAGCATGGCCGAGATCGTGATCAGCGAGATCGCGCAGAGCCGGATGGTGCGGCCATATTCGGCGATCAGTCTGCCCGGCCCGACCCCCATCAGGAAGCCGGAGATGATCGCAGCGATCAGCATGCCGGTGCCGGTGAAGGTCAGATAGGTGAACGAGAAGACGGCGCCTTCAGGCGTCGGCTTCGCCGCCACCGGCGGCATCTTGTTGATCAGCTTATCGAGCTCCGGGACCGGATAACTCCAGGTGAAGATCGAATTCGCCCAGCTCTTGAAGGCGCCATTGCCCCAGATCAGCATGATCACGCAGACGATGATCCAGGGCAGCAGCGCGCCCCACAGTTCGGCTTGCGTCAGCGGCGTGCGGTCGAGCGGCTTCTGCGCCGCCATCGTGGCGGCCGATTCGTCACGGCCACGCAGCGCCGGCGACAGCCAGAGCTGGCGCGGCTGCCAGACCTTCAGGAACAGGATCAGCGCGCCCATCGAGATCAGCGAAGCGCCGATGTCGACGATCCACGGATTGACGTAGTTCGAAATCAGGAACTGCGGCACAGCGAAGGAGATGGCGGTGACGAGGATCGCCGGCCAGACGTCCTTCATGCCCTTCCAGCCCGCGAACGCCCAGATCACCCAGAACGGCACGATCAGCGAGAACACCGGCAGCTGACGGCCGACCATGGCGCCGAGAATGTAGGGGTCGAGACCGGTCACCGAGGCGAGGCCCTGGATCGGCGTGCCCAGCGCGCCATAGGCCACCGGCGCCGTGTTGGCGATCAGCGACAGGCCGGAGGCAGCCAGCGGCGAGAAGCCGAGTCCGATCAGCACGGCGCCGGTGATCGCCACCGGGGTGCCGAAGCCCGACGCGCCCTCAAAGAACGCGCCGAACGAGAAGGCGACTAGCAGGAGTTGCAGACGGCGGTCCTCGGTGACGCCGCCGATCGCCCGCTTCAAGAGCTCGAAGCGGCCGGTCGAGACCGTGACCTGGTAGAGGAAGATGACGTTCAGCACGATCCAGCCGATCGGGAAGAAGCCGGTCACGACGCCGAGGAACGTCGCGCGCAGCGACATGTTGGCCGGCATCGTGAAGACGAAGATCGTGATCAGGTTGGTCAGGATCACGGCGATGATCGCCGCGATATGCGCCTTCACCTTGCCGCTGGCGATCAGCACCAGCAGCGTCACCACCGGCACGGCCGCCGCCAGCGTCGACAGCGCGGGGCTCCCCAACGGGTCGTAGATTTGATTCCACATCGTGACTTCTCCCCCCACATTCTTGTTGTTGGACCAGATCCGGCGGGACGGACCAGGTCTGCTCGCCCGTCGCGCCGGGCAAGAAAGCCGCAAAAACGAGATCACAAAGCCGACAACGCCCCACTCTGCTCAAATTCTCGCGAAATCTGGCAGCAGCGGCGGTGCCTCTTGTATGCAGCATGCTACGGTTTGCCGCACGCGACCGACAAGCCAGTGGGCAGCGGCGGAGTTACGACTTTAGTCTAGACAGCCTGCCGAGACTGCGAAAATCTCGTTCTTGTCCAGTCCGTTAAGCCATTTTCTCAGGAGCAGACTCTCTGTGAACAATCTGCGCTCGACCCTCGCCATCGTGTGGCGGATCGCCATTCCCTACTTCCGCTCCGAGGACAAGGTCGCCGGCCGCTCCCTGCTCGCCGCCGTGATCGCCATCGAGCTTTCGCTGGTCGCCATCGATGTGCTCGTGAACCAGTGGTATAATCGGTTCTACAATGCGCTTCAGGACCGCAATTGGAGCACCTTCACCTGGGAGCTCGGCGTCTTCATCGTCCTGGCAAGCGTCAGCGTCGCACTCTCCGTCTACCAGCTCTATCTCAATCAATGGCTTCAGATCCGGTGGCGCCAATGGATGACGCGGGTCTATCTCAGCCAATGGCTCGACCGGGCCAACCATTACCGCATGCAGCTTAAGGGCGACGCAGCCGACAACCCGGATCAGCGCATCGCCGATGACGTGCAGATGTTCGTCGAAAAGACGCTGAGCATCACGATCGGCCTGCTGAGCTCGATCGTCACACTGGCCTCGTTCGTCGTGATCCTGTGGGGGCTTTCCGAGGCCGCTCCGCTGACCATCGGCGGCCAGGAATTCGCCATTCCGGGCTATCTGGTGTGGGCGGCGCTGATCTACGCCATCTTCGGCACGGCACTGACGCATTGGATCGGCTCGCCCCTGGTGAACCTGTCGTTCCAACAGCAGCGCTTCGAAGCCGATTTCCGCTTCAATCTGGTGCGCGTTCGCGAAAATTCCGAGCAGATCGCGCTGCTGCGGGGCGAGCATGCCGAGCGCGGGCGCCTGATGGATCGCTTCGGCAGCGTCATCGACAACTGGTACAACATCATGAGCCGGACCAAGCGGCTGACCGCCTTCACGGCCAGCTACTCGCAAGCCGCCGTGATCTTCCCCTTTATCCTGACCGCCCCCGCCTATTTTGCCGGCAAGATCCAGCTAGGTGGCATGCTGCAGACCTCGTCGGCCTTCGGGAGCGTGCAGAAGGCGCTGTCGTTCTTCGTCAGCGCCTATCGCACCCTGGCGGACTGGCGCGCGATCGTGGCTCGACTTGATGGCTTCGAGATGTCGATCGAGAGCGCTGCCACGCTCTCCAGCGAGCCGCAGACAGTCGGCGTGGTGGACCATGCCGGCGACAGCATCGAGCTCGCCCAGCTGCTGTTGAAGCTCCCGAACGGCCTGCCGCTGATCGCGGCCGACGGGTTCAGCATCAAGAGCAGCGAGCGCACGCTGCTGACCGGGCCATCCGGCGCCGGCAAGTCGACCTTGTTCCGCGCCATCGCCGGCGTCTGGCCGTTCGGCAGCGGCGCCATCAGCGTACCTGCGCATGCCAAGCTCATGATGCTGCCGCAGCGCCCGTATTTCCCGATCGGCACGTTGCAGGCCGCGATCGTCTACCCGGCTGCTCCGGACAGTTTCAGTGTCGAGCAGGTCAAGGATGCGGTCGCTGCGGTCGGGTTGCCGCAGCTGGCGGACCGGCTGGACGAGGACGCGCATTGGAATCGCATGCTGTCGCTCGGCGAGCAGCAGCGCCTCGGGATGGCCCGCGCCCTGCTGCATGGCCCGCAATACCTGTTCCTGGACGAAGCCACAGCCTCGCTGGACGAGCCGAGCGAAGCGCGACTCTATCGCGTGATCGCCGAGCGCCTGCCGCAGACCACGGTCGTCTCGATCGGCCACCGCTCCACCCTGCACGACTTCCATGACCGCAAGGTCGAACTGATTCGGGAGGGCGACCGGTTCACGCTGCGGCCAACCACGCCGGCGGCAGCGGCGGACGCCCCGACGGGTGGCGCGGAGTAGCCGCGCCGACGCCGTCCCCGGATCACGAGACTGCCCCCAAACAGGCGCGCATGGTCCGCGCCTGTTTCATCCAGCCCGGCCGTTCAGTCCTTCTCCCATGGCGCGTGCGCCCTGCCCTGGATCATTATTCGGCCTCACCCAATCAGCGTCGTCGCGGTCGGGTAGTTCGCCACGGCCTGCGCATCTCAGACGACCAGCGCGCTCCAGGGCTTCTATCGAGCGAATAAGAGTCGGACCAGCTCCGTACCGACCAAGCCCGCGATGCCGATCGCCAGGAACAGCCGGACCACCGGGCAAGCAAAAGGGCGGCAGATTGCTCTGCCGCCCTTGCTTGAAAAATTGTTCCGCCTGACGATGCTTACTTCAGGTTGGTCATCGCCGTCAGGTCGACCGAGAGCTTGGCAATGCCAGTCGCACCGCACCACTTCGAGCCCAGGCCAGTCGGATTGATCGGCGTGACGCTGGTGGTGCCGCCGGCAGTGAAGTCACCCGTGAAGGCGTTGCAATTGCCCTTCGACAGGTCGGTGTCGGAGTAGCGCAGATCCAGCGTGAAGACCTTGTAGGTGAAGCCGACGCCGATATTCCAGGTGTTGTAATCGGCATATTTGATGCCGTTCGGGAACGCAGCCGTACCGTAGAAGCTGTCGGTGGTACCGAACCACTGACGGCCGAACTCGCCGGAGACGTACATGCCGACGCCGCTCGAACCGAACACGGTGCTCGGGGCGGTATACTTGCCGGTCACCGAAGCGTAGTTGCCCCAGGCGCCGGAGTTCAGGAAGCTCGGGGTGTAGAACTCGGTGACGCCGAACGTCCAATTGTCGTTCACCGTGTAGTTCATCTTGCCGTACACTTCGAAGAAGCTGACGTCCTTCTTCATCGTGTTGCCGTTGGCGAGCGCGTTCGCGGCGCACTCTGCGCCCTGGAAGCGACCAGAGGCGTCGAAGCCGGTGCCGCCGAATTGGCAGGTGCCGCCCGGATACAGATAGCCCCAGACGCCGATGTCGAAGGCAAAGGCGCCGAAGGTCGGGCGGATACCGCCGTAGACGTCGATCTCGGCAGCAGCGCGGTTCGGGAACGAGATGCTCTCGCCGGCAACGCCGATGTAGAACTGCAGATCCTTGTTGACGTTGAAGCGGGGCTCGAAATAGGCGGCCACCGACGGCTTGTGGTTCGACTGGGTGATGCCGCGGAACACGTAGTCGTTCATGATCGCTGCGCCGAAGGCGATGTCCCAGGGATCGAACGCCGGGGCGGGTGGCGCCTTCAGGGCCTTCACCGCCATATCAGCGGCCGAAGCCGATCCGGACATCATTGCCAGCGCCGTTGCCAACAAAGCCAACTTCTTCATGAAGATCCCCATCACCCAAATTTCGAACATCAGCCCGACATTCGGCCCCCCAGGGCGCAAACAAGGCCGGCTGCGTCTATCGGACGCAATTTGTGCCAGGGTCCCGCCGCAGGTGAAGCAAAAAAGCGCGGCATCTGCCGCCTTTTTGGGCGATTTGACAATTCTACGGCAGGTTGTCCGCGCCTGTTGCATTTGAACAACAAATCTTCGTGTCACGCGGTATCCCGAACCTGCCCCGAGCACAGGATGAATGCGCATCTGTCAGCGTCGTCCCAACTGAATTGGGGTGAGAGACAGGCGGCTCCGTCACGGATTCGCGCGGCCGTAGAATTGCGGACGACGATTCGACGAGCGCAGTGACGAGGAGCCGATCGCGATCGGCAACAAACAACGAGGCCGCAGCGTCACCGCTGCGGCCTCGTCATGTGGTCTGGTCGGTCGTCAGAACGGGCCGAAGAGATCAGCTCTCCGACGCGGTCCCCTCCCCGGTCTCATGCTCCTCGGACGCTGGGCTCGGCATCGCCCAGCTGGTCTCGGACGCCGCTTCGGCCTCGTTCACTTCGGGGGTTTCAACCAGCGGAGCCTTCTTCGGCGCGCGCTTCTTGGCGGCCTTCTTCGGCGCAGCAGGCGCCTTGGACACCGATTTGGTCGCCGCCGATTTCTTGGCCTTCTTGGCGGGAGCCTTGGCCGCGCTCTTGGCGGCCTTCTTCGCCGCGCCCTTCACCGCCTTCTTCGCCTTCTTGGCGGGAGCCTTCACCGCCTTCTTGGCAGCTTTCTTTGCGGTCTTCTTCACAGCCTTCTTGGCAGACTTCTTCGTCGCCTTCTTGGCCGCCTTGGCCTGCGCCATCAGCTTCTTCTTGTCCTTCTTTTCTTTTTTGTCCTTCTTGGCCTTCTTGTCCTTCGCCATCAGAAACCCTCCAGTTGCCGCCGATCGATCACATCATCCGGCGAGACGGGCCGGCTGTCCGCACGCGCCCATCCTTCAATTCAATCCTGGTCGCGGACCGCCCGTCGCCCAGTCGAGAAGTTCAACGGTGTGGACGACGGGGACAGTCGTGCCGCTGGCAATCTGCATCATGCAGCCGATATTGCCCGCCGCGATCACATTCGGCTTGACGGTCGCGATATTGGCGACCTTGCGATCGCGCAGCTTCATCGCGATGTCAGGCTGGAGAATGTTGTAGGTCCCCGCCGAACCGCAACACAAATGACTCTCCGGTATATCTTTCACCACGAATCCCGAGTTGGAAAGCAATTCTTTCGGAATGCTCGTGATTTTCTGCCCATGTTGCAGCGAGCAAGCGGAGTGATAAGCAACGACGATGTCGCCGTGCGGCGCCTTTCCGGTCTGCAGATCGAGGCCTGCGAGATATTCGCTGATGTCCTTCGCCAAGGCCGAAACAGCCGCGGCCGAAGCCGCATATTGCGGGTCCTCGCGCAGCATGTGGCCGTAGTCCTTGATCACCGTTCCACAGCCTGACGTGGTGACCAGGATCGCATCGAGGCCGCGTGCGCTCGCCTCGGCGCTCCACACGCCGACATTGCCGCGCGCCCGCGCCAGCGCATCGGCATCCTGGCCCATGTGATGGGTCAGCGCACCGCAGCATTGCTCGTCCTTCACCAGCACGACCTCGATGCCGTGCCGGGTCAGCACGTTGATCGCGGCCTGGTTGATGCGTGGGGCGAGCGCCTGCTGGGCACACCCCTGCAGCAGCGCCACGCGGCCACGACGCGCTCCCTGCGCCGGAAATACGGTACCGCCGGACGGCCCGGGCGGCGGCAGGGCCGCCGCGGGGGCGAGATCGAGCATCGCCCTGAGCCGCCGCAACAGGCTCGGCGCCGGCCCTCGGGTCTGCGAGGACGCGGGCAGCAGCGCCTTGAACGGCCGGCCGAGCCGCGCCAGGCTCATGGCGAGCCGAAACTCGCGCGGCCGCGGCAGCACATAAGCGAGCACGCTGCGCAGCAGCCGGTCAGTCAGCGATCGCCGATAGGTCTTTTCGATTCGCACACGCGCCTGATCGACCAGATGCATGTAGTGGACGCCCGACGGACAGGTCGTCATGCAGGAGAGGCACGACAGGCAGCGGTCGATATGCTTGACCACATCGGCGGTCGGCGCCTGGTCCTTCTCCAGCATCTGCTTGATCAGATAGATGCGGCCGCGGGGACTGTCGAGCTCATCGCCCAGCAGCACATAGGTCGGACAGGTCGCGGTGCAGAAGCCGCAATGCACGCAGGCGCGCAGGATCTTGTCGGCGACCGCGATATCGGGGTCGGCAAGCTGGGCCAAAGTGAATTCGGTTTTCATGACGCAACGCTCCGACGCATCCGGCCGCGGTTGAAAATGGACTTCGGATCGAAGGACACCCGCACCCGCTCTTCCAGGGCAGCAACGCCGGCCGGCTGCGGATGAAACACGTCGACCGCGTGGCGCATCTCGTCCCAGGCGCGCAGCAAGGTGGCGTGACCGCCGGCCGCCTCCACCTGCTGACGGACCAGGCCCGCCGATGCGTCGGGCTGCGGCGGAAGCGCCGCCCAGATCAACCCGCCACCCCAGTCATAGATCACCTCCCCGCCGGTTGGCCGCGTCAGCGCCTGTCCGATCGCAGCGCCCGATACGGGCGGGCAGACGATCCGCCACACCGGCCAGGCCCCGAGCGGACCGTTGGCCGCGAACGGCAGCACGTCCCGGGCGGCGCTCCAGAACCTGGCGGAGGCGTCATCCGCGATGATGTCGACCGGCCCGAAGGGCGACAGCTGCTTGGCCAGCGACGCGGCGCGATGCGTGACCGAGGCGGTGATGCCCTCCAGCCTGATCACGGTGACGGCCTCGCGCGGCGAGCCGATGTCACTAAGCCCATCGACATCGGGCCGGAGCGAGGAGGCCGGCAGATGGGCGGCGCCGGAGACGTCGAAGGGCGAGCCCAGCGCGGCCGTCATGGCCCGGTTGGCCTTGAGGTCATCCAGCCCGCGCAGCACCAGACTGCGCTCGGATTCCGGGCGCGGCATCACCTTCAGCGTCACCTCGGTCATGACCGCGAGCGTGCCCCAGGAGCCCGCCAGCAGCTTGCAGAGGTCATAACCGGTGACGTTCTTCACCACCTTGCCGCCGGTCTTGAAGCTCTCGCCAAAGCCGGAGACCGCGTGGGCCCCGAGCAGGTGATCGCGGACCCCGCCAGCCCGGATGCGGCGTGGTCCGGCAAGCCCGACCGCGATCATGCCGCCGATCGTGCCCCTGCCAGGCAGTCCGAGCAGCGGACCGGTGTCCATCGGCTCGAAAGCGAATTGCTGGCTCTTCGAATCGATCAGCGACAGCAGGTCGGCCAGCGGCGCACCGGCCTGGACCGTGATGATCAACTCGTTCGGCTCGTAGGAGATCACCGCGTTGAGGGCGGACAGATCCAGCACGGCATTCGTCGTCGTGAGCTGGCCGATCTGCCGCTTCGACCCGTGGCCAATGATGTCGAGCGGCTGCTCGCTGGCAATCGCCGCGCGCACGACGTCCTCGACCTCGGCGGCGTTGGTGACTTTCAAATTGTTCACTGATCGATCCGTTCAGAAGCCGTCATCAGAACCTGGGCAGGTCGGGAAAGGCGAGCCGGCCGCCATGAACGTGCATGCGCCCGAGCTCGGCGCAGCGATGCAGCGTGGGGAAGACCTTGCCGGGATTGAGCAGGCCCTGGCTGTCGAAGGCGCATTTCACGCGCTGTTGCTGGTTCAGGTCGATCTCGGTGAACATGTCCGGCATCAGGTCGCGCTTCTCGATGCCGACGCCATGCTCGCCGGTCAGAACGCCGCCGAGCTCGACGCAACAGCGCAGGATGTCGGCGCCGAACGCCTCGGCGCGCTCCATTTCGCCAGGCTTATTGGCGTCGTAAAGAATGAGCGGGTGAAGATTGCCATCGCCGGCATGAAACACATTGGCGCAGCCGAGCTGGTACTTCTCCGACAGCTCGCGGATCCGCGCCAGCGCCTTCGGCAATGCGCCGCGCGGGATCGTGCCGTCCATGCAAAGATAGTCCGGCGAGATCCGGCCGACGGCCGGAAAGGCGGCCTTGCGCCCTGCCCAGAACAAGTTGCGCTCGGCCTCGGAGGTCGAGATGCGACATGTCGTCGAGCCGCAGCCATTGGCGATCGCCTCGACGCGGCCGATCAGTTCGTCGACCTCCACGCCGGGGCCATCGAGCTCGATGATCAAGAGCGCCTCCACGTCCAGCGGATAGCCGGCATGAACGAAGGCCTCGGCGGCGTGGATCGCAGGCTTGTCCATCATCTCCATGCCGCCGGGGATGATGCCGGCTCCGATGATGCGCGCCACGCATTCGCCGGCAGCTTCGACCTCGGAAAACCCGACCATCAGCGCCCGCGCCGTCTCCGGCTTCTGCAGAATCCGGACGGTCACCTCGGTGACCACGCCGAGCAGCCCCTCGGATCCCGTGATCAGCCCCATCAGATCGTAGCCGGCGTTCTCGGCGCACTTGCCTCCGATCCGCAACACCTCGCCATTGATCAGCACGATCTCGCAACCGAGCACGTTATTGGTGGTCATGCCGTATTTGAGGCAATGCACGCCGCCGGAATTCTCCGCGACATTGCCACCGATCGAGCAGGCGATCTGCGAGGACGGATCGGGCGCGTAGTAGAAGCCGGCATGCGCGACCGCCTGGCTGATGGCGAGGTTGGTGACGCCGGGCTCGGTCACGACGACGCGGTTGTCGAAGTCGATCTCGCGGATCCGCTTGAACTTGCCAAGCCCGAGCAGCACGCCGTCGGCGAGCGGCAGCGCGCCGCCCGACAGTGACGTTCCCGAGCCGCGGGGAACCACCTTGATGCCTTGCTCGTGGCAGTACTTCAGGACCTTGGCCACCTGTGCCGTGGTCTCCGGCAGCACCACGACCATCGGCGGCTGCCGATAGGCCATCAACCCGTCAGACTCGTAAGGGAGCATTTCGGCAGCGCTGTCGATGACGCCCTCTCCCGGTACGATCGCACGCAGTGCAGCAACGATCTGGTCACGCCGTGCCAACACCGCCTGATCAGCTTCCGGCATCATGATCGCCATCGCGCGCATCTCCTGAAAACGATTTGTGCCGCCATATCAATCACAACCACGGCGGTTTGGGTAGGCGGCCAAGCCGGGTTTCACTGTTTGCTGCCGCGCAAACAAGCCGACGATAATGCTGAACCGGAAGGGGACGAGCGACTTGTGTGAGGGCGGAGGCCATGCAACAAACCTCCGTACAAACCTTGTCTCGTAACCACAGAGCCTGATCCATGAAGAAACTGACTTTGACTGCGCTCGTCGTTATTGCCTCGTCGTCGGTGGCCTCTGCCGCGCTGGCGCAGGATGCCGCCGCAGGCAAGACCGCCTTTAACAAGTGCCTGCCCTGCCATGCGATCGGCGAAGGTGCGAAGAACAAGGTGGGCCCGGAACTCAACGGCCTCGACGGCCGCAAATCGGGCACTGTGCCGGACTACAACTATTCAGATGCGAACAAGAACTCGGGCATCACCTGGAACGAAGCCGTGTTCAAGGAATACATCAAGGACCCGAAGGCCAAGATCCCGGGCACCAAGATGACCTTCGCCGGCATCAAGAGCGAGAACGAGATCAACAACCTGTGGGCGTATGTGTCGTCCTTCGACAAGGACGGCAAGCAGAAGCAGTAATGGGCTGCTCCCGACCGGTTAAAGAGGATTCGAGCCCCGGCGTCCCGCCGGGGCTTTTTCTTGGGCCAGTTCCTCGGGCATTTCGTGGGCCACGTGCTTGACCAGCCCCCGGTCACGGCGTGGCCGCTTCGGCCGGCGCCACCGCCGCGACAAGGCGCTCGACCTCGCTGGCCACCAGATCGGGCACCGCATTCTGGACCATATGCCCCAGCCCGGGCAGTACGATCAGCCGCGTCTGGGAGATCGCCTGGGCAAGCGGACGGGAATGGATGGCGGTGGAGACGGTGGTGTCGGCGTCACCTGCCACGATGGTCACGGGCACCCGGATCTCGCTGTAGCGCGCCGCCTGCTCGGTCACCGACTGCTTCAGGGTGACGAGATCGCGCGCATTGGCGATGAATTCTTGCGGCCGCAACAGCAGCGGCGTTGCCGTCCGGTCCACGAAATCGTCCGGCATCTGCTGCGGCGCGAACACGCCGCGCGCCCCTGAAGCCATCAGCGCAAGGCCGAGCGGCAGGGTGATCGTGTGGGCCAGCAGCGGCCCAACCACCGGGGTCGTCACCGCCGCATTGTACTGGCCCACCCCACCGCGCCAGGGATAGGCGACCGGGGCCAGCATCACGAGCCCGGCCACCCGCTCGGGAAAGTCGAGCGCCATGCGCAAGCCGAGCGCCCCGCTCCAGGAGTGAACGACCAGGATCACCGGACCGATCCCCGCCCGGGCCAACGCCTCGTCCAGCATGCGGGCCTGCGCGGCAGGGGTGGAATCCTCGCTCCGCTCGCGCGGGCTCCAGCCGTGCCCGGGGCGGTCGACCAGCAGCACCCGATGCCGCTGCGCCAGCAGATCGCCCAGCGGCCTGCGCATCGCCTCCAGGTTTGAACTGGCGCCGTGGATCAGCAAAAGCGGCGGCCTTTGGCCGTCGCGGGGGCCGATATCCACAAGATTGATAGTTGCACCGTTAACAGGGATCGCCTGCCCTTGCGGCGGATAACGCCTTTCGACGATCGCCACACCGGCCCGCGTGGCGAGCGCCAGCGCCCCCATCGCACCCACGATTGCTATTGAAATCATTAGGTTTTTTCTGCGTGTCACCCGCTAGATACGGCGCCGCTTGGAGAGAGTTGCGCGAAGGACGGCACAATCTCACGTGCGGTCAAGCCGATTCCGTCATCATGGCGTCGTCGGCCTTTTTATAACCATGGTCGGGACTTTTCCTCGCAATCGGCCAATGGCCATGAATTACTTGCGGTCAAGTCAGGTCCCGCTGCGCACAGCAACGATGACCAGCCCTGCGTTAGTTTGTAGTTTTGGGAGGGGGTAACAATGAGTTTCCGTTCGAGCGAGGCAGCCATCGACGAGATCGTCGCCAGCTGCAATGGCGATCTCCGTGGTGCGCTGAAGGCCCTGCTGCTGGTCAACGAGCATCTCGAGGCCGAGATCGCGCAGCTTTATGCTGCCGCCGTCCAATACGGCCTGCCGGAGCGCCGCAGCACCGCTTTCCACTGACGGACCGACCCGGCTTCGCCGGATCTTGGGCCGATCAATCCTCGGACGTGATGTCCTTGTTCGGACACGCGTTAATGGTCGATCGCGCCAGCTTGGCGTCGTCCAGCGACTTGAATGGCCCGGATGCGAACCAGATGTCACCCATGATCGTGACGACTGGGTTGCTAGTCACGATTTCGCACTTGTTGGTAGCACGGTTGCCGACCACCCAGAACCTGTCCTCGGCCCAGGCGGCCGTTGCCACTGCCATCACCAGCGCTGCCGTCAGCACCGTACGGATCATTGCGCCCTCTCCTGCCGACCGGTCTCGGTCAAGCGGCAGTTAGGCTCGCGCGGGGTCAGCAGCAAGGCTGCCGATTCCGACACGGTTAATCGCACATTGAACGGGCGGGTCGATCGAACGGCTAGATATCGCGGCCTTCGACCTTTTCGGTCAGGGTCTTGACCAGGTCAGGCACCTTCTCCAGGTGAGGATTGACGTCGAGCGCCTTGCGGAAGGCATCCAGCGCCCGCTTCTCCTCGCCGAGATCCTGCATGATCATACCGAGGCCGGCCAGCGCGCCGAAATGCCGCGGCTCCCGCAGCAGCACCTGCTGGATGTCAGCGAGCGAGCGACCGTAGTCATTCTGCAGGTAATAGATTGTGGCGCGCCGGTTCCAAGCCTCGACATAATCGGGCCGGAGCTTGATGACGGAATCGAGCAGCTTCAGCGCCACCTCATTCTGCCGCGCATCCATCGCGGCCTTCGAGCGTGACATCAGCAAGGCGACGGTGTCGCTCGGGGTTTGCAGCCAGATTGCCCAGATCCGCGCTTCGACGTGCTTGGCGCTGACGTCATCCGGGGCCGCCTTGAGCGCGCCGAACAGGAAATCGAGCCCCTTGGTCTTATCGGCCCCGACCTTCGGCAGCTTGGCAGGAGCCTCGGGCGGTTTCGGCTTGACCCCCGCGCGAGGTTCAGCCTGCGCCTGCGCGAGGTGCGGCACCAAGATGACGACAGCGGCCAGCAGAGCCGCCCAGGAAGATCGTTTTGCCATGCACCAAGTCTAAACGCAGACAGCGCGTCCTGCAAAGCAGCACGCGCGTCAAAGGCCTGTGAGCAGGCGGCGCAGGCGACCGGAATCAGCCCTGGCGGGCCTTGAAGCGGCGCTGGACCTTGTTGATCACATAGACGCGGCCCTTGCGGCGAACCAGACGGTTGGCGCGATGGCGGCCACGCAGCGACTTCAGCGAGTTACGGACCTTCATGGGACATCCTGATGCGTTTGAAAGGCCGTGTTTGACAGGCCGAAAGTGGCAAATAGGAATGGATTTCCGCAAGCGACCAAGTCGCCCGGACTGGCCGGTTTCTAACCACCGGCCGGCCGGATGTCAATGATGGCAAGCCCGGCTTCAACAGCGACGGCCTACCATAGCCCAGACCGAGGCAGACAGTCCGGATGCCGATTTGGCGATTGCCAAATTTGTTATATCGTATAATCAATTTTCCAAAGCCAAGAACCAACCGCCGGGAACGCCCATGCCCAAGCTCGCTCTGCCCAAGATCGACGACGTCGTCGCCATCGACATCCACACCCATGCCGAGGAGCCCTGCGGCATGCATGCGGATGACGGCTACGACGATTTCCAGGCCCAGATGGCCGACTACTTCAAGTCGCCGCACAAGCATCCGCCGACCGTACCGGAGACGGCGGCCTATTACCGCTCCAAGAACATCGCCGCGGTGATCTTTCCGGTCGATGCCGAGCGCGAGACCGGCTTCCGCCGCTACAACAATTACGAGATGCTCGAAGTCGCCTCCGACCATCTCGATGTGCTGATCCCCTTCGTCAGCATCGATCCGCACAAGGGCAAGCTCGGCGTGCGCGAGGCGCGCAAGCTGATCGAGGAGTATGGCGTCCGCGGTTTCAAGTTCCACCCGACGATGCAGGGCTTCTACGCCAACGATCGCCTCGCTTATCCGCTCTACGAGGCCATCAATGATGGCGGCGCGATCGCGCTGTTCCACACCGGCCAGACCGGCGTCGGCTCGGGCATGCCGGGCGGCATGGGCATGCGTCTGAAATATTCCAACCCGATGTACATGGACGACGTCGCGGCCGACTTCCCCGACCTCAAGATCATTCTCGCGCACCCCTCCTTTCCCTGGCAGGAGGAGGCGCTGTCGGTCGCGACCCACAAGCCGAACGTCTATATCGACCTCTCGGGCTGGTCGCCGAAATATTTCCCGCCGATCCTGGTGCGTTACATCAACTCGATTCTGCAGGACAAGATGCTGTTCGGCTCGGACTGGCCGGTGATCACACCGGATCGCTGGCTGGCCGACTTCGCCAAGCTCGACATCCGCGAGGAGATCCGGCCGAAGGTCCTGAAGGCCAACGCGCGCAAACTGCTTGGCATCTGACAGCGCTCCTCAGCGAGGATCGTGCTATCATCCGCAGGCGCGGTGGCCATCAGCCATCGCGCCTGTTTCTTTATGACCAGGTGAGCGCCGTGCCATTCAAAGCTGTGGTCTTTGACGCCTATGGCACGCTGTACGACATCCAGTCGGTGGCGGCCGTCACCGAACAGGCCTTCCCCGGCCATGGCGACATCATCACCCAGATCTGGCGCATCAAGCAGCTCGAATACACGTGGCTGCGCTCGCTGATGCAGCGCTACGAGGATTTTGCCGTCGTCACCCGCGACTCGCTGATCTACACGCTGCGCATTCTCGGGCTTCCCGCTGATGCAGCCACGCTGGACCGCATCATCGCCAAGTACCTCGATCTGGATCCCTATCCCGACGCACGGGCCGCGCTTGCAGCGATGAAGCCTCACCGGCTTGCGACCCTCTCCAACGGCAGCCCCGCGATGCTCGGCGCGCTGGTCAAGGCCAGCGGTTTCGACACGCTGCTCGACGCCGTCATCAGCGTCGATGCGCGCCAGATCTTCAAGCCGAGCCCAGAGGCCTATGCGCTGATTGAGCAGACGCTCGGCCTGGCGCCGTCCGATGTGCTGTTCGTGTCGTCCAATCCGTGGGACGTGTGCGGCGCCAAGGCCTTTGGATTGAGCGTCGCCTGGATCGAGCGTGTCACGCCGCAGGCCATGGCTGCAGCCTGCATCAAGACCGAGTTGGTGGCGCCGCTGACCCTGTTCAAGGCGCTGCGCACCCAGATGGACGAGTTGGGTTTTGCGCCCGATTATCGTATTGCTGCGCTGTCCGACCTGCCTGAGATCGCAAGCCAGCATGAGCCTTGAATCCGTCCGCGCCTTCTTCGCCGAAAAAGCCCCCGACATCGACGTCCTCGTTTCCAGCCAGAGCTCCGCCACCGTGGCGCTCGCTGCGGAAGCCTATGGCGTGGAGCCTGCCCGCATCGCCAAGACACTCTCGCTTCGCGTCGGCGACCGCGTCATCCTGATCGTCGCCGCCGGTCACGCGCGGATGGACAACAAGAAGGTCAAGGCGCTGTTCGGCGGCAAGCCGAAGATGCTCGGCCTCGACGAGGTCGCCGACATCACCGGACACGAGGTCGGCGGCGTCTGCCCGTTCGGCTTGAAGTCCCCGCTGCCGGTGTATTGCGACGTCTCGCTGAAGGCCTTCGACATCGTCGTACCGGCCGCGGGCTCGACGCACAGCGCGGTGAAGATTACGCCGGACCGCATGGCGGAGCTGACGGGAGCCGAATGGGTCGACGTCTGCGAGGTGCAGTCCTGATCGGCTGACGTCGGCCGGCGCGATCATCGCTTCTTCCCCCTTGCGAGCTCCTTGACCAGAAACTCCGTCAGCACCTCAACCCGCGCCGGCCTCGGGCCACCGGGCGGCATCACCAGATGCATCGCGCCTTCGGGCTGACTCCAACCTTTGAGAATCACCTCGACCTCGCCCGAGGCGATCGCATCAGCGATGATGAAATCAGGCAGGTCGGCGATCCCAAGACCCGCGATCACCGCTGGCAGCACCGCCTCGCCATTGTTGACGCGCAGCTGTCCCGCTGGCCGCACACTGGCCTGCTCGCCGGCCGCGTTGCTGTAGTGCCAGACGCCGGCGGTGGAGAGATAGGCGTAGCCGAAGCATTTGTGCTCGGCGAGATGCATCGGATGCGTCGGCCGTCCGTGCCGCTTCAGATAAGACGGCGCCGCCACCGTATAGCGCGGCATCGGACAGAGCCGGCGCGCGACCAGTGACGAGTCCGGCAGCCGCGCGATGCGCAGCGCGAGATCGAATCCCTCTCCGATCAGATCGACGGTCGCGTCGCTCATATGCAGGTCGATCGACACCTCCGGATATTGCTCAAGAAAGGCCGGCAGCAGCGGTGCGATCTTCTTCACACCGAAGGTCATCGGCACCGCGAAACGCACCAGCCCGCGCGGCGTCAGCGACTGCGCCAGCGCCTCAGTCTCCGCCGCCTCGCCATCGGCGAGCAGCTGCGCGGCCCGCTCCGACAGGCGCTGCCCGGCATCGGTCAGCGCCAGCCGGCGCGAGGTGCGGTTGAACAACCGGGTGCCCAGCCGCTCCTCCAGCCGGCTCACGGCCTTCGACACCGACGCCTTGGACAGGCTCAGCTCCTGGGCGGCGCCGGCGAAGGAGCGCAGTTCGACGACCTTGGCGAAGATCGCCATCGCCTCGAAATCGGGAAGTCGCGCCATCGGCATGGTCTCATTTTTAGAAACAATAGGTTTCAATAGTTTCTATTTATATACCCCGCCTGCCAGCCTATTCCAAGGCCCAACAGCACGGCGGCGCGCGGCCGGCGTGCGACAACGGAGCAAACCCATGATCGAACTGAAGCCCTTTGCGGCGCTGGGCGGCGCCGACCACGGCTGGCTGAAGGCCAAGCACCATTTCTCGTTCGCGAACTATTACGACCCCAGCAATATGGGCCACGGCGCGCTGCGGGTGTGGAACGACGACGAGATCGCGCCGAACACCGGCTTCCCGGCGCATCCCCATCGCAACATGGAGATCATCACCTATGTCCGCGAAGGCGCGATCACCCATCAGGACAGCCTCGGCAACAAGGGCCGCACCGAAGCCGGCGACGTCCAGGTGATGAGTGCGGGCAGCGGCATCCGCCACTCCGAATACAATCTCGAGCCGACCACGACGCGCATTTTCCAGATCTGGATCGAGCCCGCCACCGATGGCGGCCAGCCGACCTGGGGCGCCAAGCCGTTTCCGAAGTCCGACCGCTCCGGCAAGCTCGTGACGCTCGCCTCGGGCTTCGCGGACGACACCGACGCCCTGCCGATCCGCGCCCAGGCGCGCGTGCTCGGCACCACGCTGAAGGCCGGCGAAACCGCCGAATACGCGGCCGACAAGGCGCGGCACCTTTATCTCGTGCCGGCCGCCGGCAGCGTCGAGGTCAATGGCGTGCGCGTCAACGCCCGTGACGGCGCCGCTATCCGCGACGAGGCCACGCTGAAGATCACCGCGCTCGAGGATTCCGAGCTGGTGCTGGTCGACGCCGCCTAACCATTTCTGCTCACCCTCATCCCCACGGAGACTGCCATGACCAAAGTTCTCGTTCTCTACTACTCCGCCTACGGCCACATCGAAGCGATGGCCAATGCGGTCGCCCAAGGCGCCCGCGAGGCCGGCGCCACCGTCGACGTCAAGCGCGTGCCGGAGCTGGTGCCCGACGATGTCGCCAAGGCATCGCACTACAAGCTCGACCAGGCCGCCCCGATCGCCAAGATCGAGGAGCTCGCCAACTACGACGCGATCATCGTCGGCACCGGCACGCGCTTCGGCCGCATGGCCTCGCAGATGGCGAACTTCCTCGACCAGGCCGGCGGCCTCTGGGCCAGGGGCGCGCTGAACGGCAAGGTCGGCGGCGCGTTCACCTCGACCGCGACCCAGCATGGCGGCCAGGAGACCACGCTGTTCACGATCATCACCAATCTCTTGCATTTCGGCATGACCATCGTCGGCCTCAATTACGGCTTCGCCGGCCAGATGAAGCTCGATGAGGTCACCGGCGGCTCGCCCTATGGCGCGACCACCATCACCGGCGGTGACGGCAGCCGCCTGCCGAGCGAGAACGAGCTGGCGGGGGCGCGCTATCAGGGCCGCGTGATCGCCGAAACCGCCAAAAAGCTGCATGGCTGATGCGACTGGGGCAGCACTTCCGCAAACGAAGTGCCGCCCCATCTCGCAAATATCGGAAAGTAGGAAAGGGAGTCCGCAATGCCCGCCATGCTCGAACTGATGACGCTGGCCCGTCTGGCCCGCCATCCGCTGCAGATGATGGCGCGCCGCTGGTACTGCAAGAGCCTCTACCGGGCGAGCCGCGGCCAGCGCCGCTGCCCGGAATGCTCGGCCGGGACAGCGGCCACGGCCGCTACAGCGGCTTGATCTGCACCTTCTTGAACTTCACGACGCCCGAGCCGTATTGCAGGGCGATCGGCCCCGCCGCATGCTTGCTGTCGTCGACATCGGCGGTCTTCTCGCCGTTGAGGATCACGGTCAGCCGGGTGCCCTTGGCAGTGATCTCGTAGGTATTCCACTTGCCGCCCGCTTTCGGCATCGGATCGACCTTCGCCACGTCGACGATCGCGCCGGTGCCGTATTTCGGATCGGGCCGCTTGTCGAAGATGTTGACCTCGTAGCAGATGTTGGAGTCGATCTTGTCCGACTGGTCGCAGCGGATGAAGATGCCGCTGTTGGCGGCGTCGTCGACCCAGAACTCGGCCTTGATCTGGAAATCCTTGTAGCTGGTCTTGGTGACCAGATAGGACGGATCCTTGCCGTCGAGCTTGTCGGCCGAGAGCGCGCCGTCCTTGGCTGCCCAATTGGCCTTGCCGACCTCGGTGAACTCGACCTTCTTGTCGCCGTCGACCAGCGTCACCCAGCCGTCATCGGCCGACGCCGTCCCGATCCCATTCAACGCGGCGCCCGTCATGACCAGTCCGGCCGCAAGCACGCCCCAGCGATAACGCATCGAAACTCCTCCCTGACATTTTCTGTTGCTTGGCCACGATAGCAAAGCGCCGGACAATGCAAACGAGTTTCGATGCTGCACCTGCTCTGTCGCCGAACTACACCGCCGTCGCCCGGGCAAAATCGACATAGATCTCGCGCAGCCGCGTCGCGACGGGCCCGACCTTGCCGTCGCCGACCGGCTTGCCGTCGATCGAGACCACCGGCTGCACGAACGAGCTCGCGCTGGTGATGAAGGCCTCCTTGGCCGCGAGCGCTTCCGCGACCGTGAACAGCCGCTCCTCGACCTTGAGCTGGCGCTCCTCGGCGAGCTTCACCACCGCCTTGCGGGTACAGCCCGGCAGGATGGCGTTCGAGTTCGGCCGCGTCACGATCACGTCATCCCGGGTCAGGATGAAGGCCGTGGACGAGCCGCCCTCGGTGACGTGACCGTCCTCGACCATCCAAGCCTCGCTCGCGCCGGCGGCGGCAGCCGCCTGCTTGGCCAAGACCTGCGCCAGCAGCGCCACGCTCTTGATGTCGCGCCGCTCCCAGCGGATGTCAGGCACGGTGATGACGGCGATGCCCGCTTTCGCCGAGGGCGCATCGACGATGGTCTTGGCCGTCACGAACATCACCAAGGTCGGCCTGACGTCGCCCTTCGGAAACGGGAAGTCGCGGCCCTTGTCGGCGCCGCGCGTGACCTGCAGATAGACCATGCCCTGGTCGAGCTGGTTGCGCGCAACCAGCTCCTTTTGCAGTTCCTCGATGCGCGCGAGGCTCTCGGGCAATGCCAGCCCGATCTCGCCGACCGAGCGCTCCAGACGGGCGAGATGCGATGCGCTGTCGACGAGCTTGCCGTCGAGCACCGCCGCCACCTCATAGATGCCGTCGGCAAACAGGAAGCCGCGATCGAGGATCGAGACCTTGGCCTCGGACAGGGGCACGAAGGCGCCGTTGACGTAAGCGATGGGCTCCAAGGAAGCATTCTCCTATTGGGTACGACGTCTGCAGAACGAGGTGCTGCAGGATCGTCTCTGGTTCACCTCGCGGTTGGCGAAGAACATCTCACCTGCAGCGAGCGCTCGTGCGCCCATCCCAGCTCACAACGGCTTCCGCAACTCGCCGAGATCCCAGAACAGTCCGGCCATCAGCCCGAGCGCCTCTTCCGTCACATCCAGCAGGATATGCTCGTCCGGCGCATGCTGCGAGCAGCCGGGATAAGAGTGCGGCACCCACATCGTCGGCATCTTCAGCACGTCGGCAAACACGTCGTTGGGCAACGATCCGCCGAAGTTCGGCAGCACCGCGGGCGCCTTGCCGGTGCTCATGCGAATCGAATCGGCGGCCCATGTGATCCAGGGGCTGTCGATGTCGGCGCGCGAGGCCATGAAGCCCTGCGCCTTGCTGACCTCGATCATCGGGAAGCCGTGCGCGGCGAGATGGGTCTTCACATCGTCGACGATGCTGTCGACCTTGGTGCCGACCACGAAGCGCAGTTGCAGCACGGCGCTCGCGCGGCCGGGAATCGCATTCGCCGGCTTGTCGATATTGCCCGAGGAGATCGCCAGCACCTCGAGCGTGTTCCAGGCGTACAGCCGCTCCGCGGGGGAGAGGCCCTCCTCGCCCCAATTGTCCGACAGCGCCGGCTCGTCGGCGGTCGGCTCGACCTTCACGTCGGCGAGGATGGCGCGGATCGCATTGGTGAGGCGCGGCGGCTTCAGCGAGTCGAGCTTGATGCGGCCATGGCCGTCAACCAGCGTCGCGATCGCATTGGCGAGGATGGTGGCGGGATTGGCGAGCACCCCGCCCCAATTGCCGGAGTGATTGCCGCCCTCGCGCAGATTGACGTCGAGATGCAGCCGGATGCCGCCGCGGCAACCGAGAAAGATGGTGGGGCGCGACGTCGACAGCCGCGGGCCGTCCGAGCCGATGAAGACGTCGGCCTTCAAGGCGTCGCGATGCAGGTCGGCCACCTTGGCGAGATCGGGCGAACCGATCTCCTCGCCCATCTCGATGATGAACTTCGCATTGAAGCCGAGCTTGCCGCCGCGGGCCTCGCGCACCGCGCGCAGCGCCGCCATGTTGATACTGTGCTGGCCCTTGTTGTCGGCGGTGCCGCGGCCATAGAGGCGGTTGCCCGCGGGCGTCACCGCCCATGGATCGCGCCCGTCGCGCCATTCGTCGGCCATGCCATCGACGGTGTCGCCATGGCCATAGCTCAGCACGGTGGGCGCGCTGTCGCTCTCGTGATAGGTCGCAATCAGGAACGGCGCGCGGCCGCTCGGTGAGGGCACGAGTTCGGAGGTGAAACCGAGTGCGGTGAAGGACGGCGTCAGCTCGTCGGTCAGATAGGCCGCGAGTTCGGCCTTGCGATCGGGATTGAGGCTTTCGGTCCGATACGCGACCCGGCGGCCAAGCTCGGCCAGAAAGTCACCGCTCGTCAGGACCTGACGGGCTCGGGCAATTGCATCAATCCTGGTCATGGCGTTTTTCCAGTCACAACAACGCCGGGGTCATATCGGGATCATGTCGCGAGCGGAAGAGGCTCGCTTTGAATTCAGTGTTATCAGCCATGTCTCGGATTCCGGAACCTCGCAGAGATCGATCATGCGCGGGTGTCGACCTATATGCGATGACTCTCGCGGCGCGCTGGGCGTCCGAGGCCTGCCGGTGCGATGCCCTCGCAACGACGGAGGGCGCGGGGAATGCCGGGTGAAGGCCTCACCCATGGCCCGCAAGCTATAGACAAAAAAGCAGGCGGCAGTCACCACAGGTTCAGCCGGACTCCGGCATTCCCCGCGCGACGGTGTTCACGTGTATAGCGCGCTCTTGGGGACCGGCTTGATAGCCACCGTCGCCAGCGGGATCATCACCCGCCGACTTGGCGCCAGCATCGGGGCGCCAGGATCACACGCCTTTACGTCCGCCACCTGCCGTTCGTCGGCGCGGGTCTCCCCACGCTGCGGCACGTCAGCGGCCATCGCTCCCCGCGCCGCGTGTCGTCACGATCGCGATGCGCCCCTCCGTATCGAGGCGGGATTTCGGAAACAGAGCGCGTCTTCGGATATTCGAAAATTGTTCCTGGGCCGTTCCTCGTGAGGACCTCATTCCGGGACATCCAAGGGCGGGACCGCGAAGCCGTTCTGCACTTGGATGAGCCCGGAATCCATAACCACGGACCGTCACGAGGAAACACGGCAGGTCATGCCCAGTTCGCATCACGACATCCGCCTGTGAGTATGGATTCCGGGCTCACGCGGGTCGTAGACCCGCGTGCCCCGGAATGACGACGGCGGGGAGGAAACGGCGTTCCCTTCAATTCACCGCATTGCTCACCATTACCTCGATCAGCTTGGCGCCGGGCCGCCGGAATGCGTCCGTGAGCACAGGCTGCAGCTCACTGGGATCGCTGATGCGCAGTGCCTCGCAGCCGAGCGAGCGAGCCAGCCCGGCAAAATCCACCGCCGGGTCAGCGAAATCCATGCCGATGTAGTTGTCATCGCCGTGGAACGACAACAGCCGCTGCTTGATGATGCGGTAGCCGCCATTATTGACGATGACCACCGAGAGCGGCAGCTTGTGATGCGCCGCGGTCCACAGCGCCTGGATCGAATACATCGCACTGCCGTCGCCGGAATAGCACACCACCGGACGGTCGGGATTGGCGAGGCTGACGCCGACCGCGGCCGGCAGGCCCCAGCCGATGCCGCCCGAGGCGAGGCCGTGATAATTGTAGCGGTCGCGATAGGGAAACAGCGCCGTCATGTAGCGTGCCGAGGTCAGGCCCTCGTCGACCAGGATGCCGTGCTCCGGCATGGCCTGCGCGACCTGCAAGGCCAGATAGTCGGGATCGATCGGCATCCGCTCGCGCGCCGTCTCGATCTGCGCCGCGAGCGTGCGGCGGCGCGCGCTCCAGTTCTTCGATGCCAGCTCAGCGGTGCGCGCCTGCGCCGTGGCCTGCAGGGCCGCACCGCCGCGCTCGCGTAGCAGCGGCGTCAGTTGCAGCAGCGTCTCGCGGACATCGGCCTTGATCGCGATCTCCGCGCCAAAATTCTTGCCCAGTTCCCAATCGACGAGGCCGATCTGCACGATCGCCAGGCCGTCGGGCAGCGGTTCGATCTCGCTGTGCACGGACATCCGCAACGGATCAGCACCGAGCACGATCATGAGGTCATGCGGCGCCAGGAGATCCCGCACCTGCTTCTGGATGCGCGACAGCGAGCCGATATAGCAGGGATGCTCGGAGAGAAAATGCGCGCCATAGGGCGCAGATTGCTGATGCACCGGCGCGCCCAGCGCGGACGCAAAATCCGCCGCGGCTTGCAGCGCGTCGCTCTTGACGATCTCGTCGCCGGTGATGATCACCGGCCGCTGCGCCCGCAGGATGCGCTGTGCCAGCGCCTGCAAAGCATCAGCGGACGGCCGCACCCGCGCATCGACCCGCGTGCTGCGGCCGAGGTCGATACCGGCCTCGGCGTTGAGGATATCGCCGGGCAGCGAAATGAACACCGGCCCGGTCGGCGGCGTGGTCGCGACCTTGGCGGCGCGCCTGACGATGCGCGGCAGATCCTCGAGCCTCGTCACCTCGACCGCCCATTTCACCAGCGGCTCGGCCATGCGCACCAGCGGGCCATAGAGCAGCGGCTCCATCAGGCCATGGCCCTGCTCCTGCTGGCCGGCGGTGAGGATCATCGGCGTGCCGGTGAACTGCGCGTTGTAGAGCGATCCCATCGCATTGCCGAGGCCGGGCGCGACATGGACGTTGCAGGCGACCAGCCGTCCCGAGGCGCGGCTGAAGCCGTCGGCCATCGCCACCACCAGGCTCTCCTGCATCGCCATGACGTAGGTCAGATCCGGATGGTCCTTGAGCGCGTGCATGATCGGCAATTCGGTGGTGCCGGGATTGCCGAACAGATGCGTGATGCCCTCGTCCTTGAGCAGCGCCAGGAAGGCCGAGCGTCCGGTGGTGCGGTTCTTCATGATGAGGTTTCCTCCGGGCGCGGTCTTGATTGTTAACGTGAGCTCTCTCCCCGTCATGGCGAGCGAAGCGAAGCAATCCAGGGCGGCGCACGCGACTCTGGATTGCTTCGTCGCTACGCTCCTCGCAATGACGGCACAGCGAGCGAGCTATGCCGTTACCGTCGCGTCATACACTGGATAATCCGTGTAGCCCTTCTCCTCGCCGCCATAGAAGGTCGGGCGGTGATAGGGCGTCAGCGGCCAGCCGTGCTGCAGACGTGTCGGCAGATCCGGATTCGAGATGAAATAGCGACCGAAGGCGATCGCATCGGCATGGCCCGCCTTGATCGCCGCTTCCGCCGGCTCGCCGGTGAAGCCGCCGGCGCCGATCAGCACGCCCTTCCAGACCGGCCGGAACAGCTGAATCGCCGACGGCACGTTCTGCCAGTTGACGTCGGCGCGGCCGGCGCCGGAGGAGCGCGGCTCGATCAGGTGCAGATAGGCGATGCCGAGCTTGTTGAGGGCCTCGATCGCGTAAGTGTAGAGCGGCATCGGCTCGGCCTCGCCGGAGCCGTTGGCGATGCCATAGGGCGACAGCCGCACACCGACCTTGCCGGCACCGCAGGCATCGATCACGGCTTCCGTCACCTCGAGCAGGAAGCGGCAACGGTTTTCGATCGAGCCGCCATAGCGATCGGTACGCTGGTTGCTGCGGGTCTGCAGGAACTGCTCGATCAGATAGCCGTTCGCACCATGCACCTCGACGCCGTCGAAGCCCGCCGCCATCGCGTTGCGTGCCGCCTGGCCATAGGCGGCGACCAGGCCGGGGATCTCCTCGGTCGCGAGTGCGCGCGGCGTCTCGTAGGCGGCGGCCTTGCCGTCCGCGGTCATCGCCTTGAGATCGTCGCCGATTGCGATCGCCGAGGGCGCCACCGGCAGCGCGCCGCCGGGCTGGAACGAGGAATGCGAGACACGGCCGACATGCCAGAGCTGCAGGAAAATGAGTCCGCCCTTGGCGTGGACCGCGTCCACGATCTGTTTCCACCCCGCAACCTGCGCCGCGCTGTAGATGCCCGGCACATTCGGGCTGCCCGTGCCGGTCGGCAGCACTGGCGACGCCTCGGCGATGATCAGCCCGCCCGGCGTGGCGCGTTGCGCGTAATAGTCGACGTTGAGCTGCCGCGGCGCCAGCGTCGCTCTGTCGGCGCGCATGCGGGTCAGCGGCGCCATCACGACGCGATGCTTGAGGTGATAGGGACCGATCGTGAGCGGCGAAAACAGCGCAGGCAGCATTTCTCCCCCGGAGTCGTTGTGATTGTCGATTGCGGTCATCTTGTTCGCAAAACACGATGGTGGCAATGTCCGCCCGACTTCTGTGCGAGCAGACCCTCCATGCCGAAACCGAACGCCCTTCCCTCCCTCAGCCTGCGCATCGACCTCGATGACGGCAGCCGCATCGGGCCGGGCAAGATCGCGCTGTTGGAGCATATCGAGAAGCACGGCTCGATCTCGGCGGCCGGCCGCGCCATGGACATGTCCTACAAGCGCGCCTGGGACCTCGTCGACGAGATCAACCGGGTGTGCCGGCAGCCGGCGGTGGCGCGGCAGACCGGCGGCAAGAATGGCGGCGGCGCGGCGCTGACCGCGTTCGGCGCGCAGCTGGTCGAACGGTACCGCCGCATCGAGCGCGATGCGGCCTCCGCGGTCAGGAAGGATCTCGCGGCGCTGCGCAGCGACATCGCAAGACCGAGAAAGACCCGCGGCAAGGCCGCGCCGTAGCCCGTTCCACCCCGATCGCGCGCGGACGCAACCGGACCGATGCGCTCCGCGTTGCAGCCGCGAACACCTGTCATGCCCTGGGCCGCATGATCTTGCGGCCGCGTCCAAACGTCTTAGACCATCCCTGTGTCCTGCCGGAGAACCGCTTGTGCCCCATCCCGCCTTGTCTGCCGACCACACCGCCGTCGTCACCGGAGGCGCCTCCGGCATCGGCCTTGCCGCCGCGGGGCGCTTCGCCGCTCTCGGCATGAATGTCTGCATCGCCGATGTCGACGATGCCCGACTGCACGCGGCGGCCGCGAAGCTCGCCCCTCTGGCCAAACGCGGCGAGGCCATCATGACCGCCAAGGTGGATGTCAGCCGGCGCGACAGCGTGGTCGATCTCGAAGCCAAGGTACGGCAGCGGTTCGGCGCGGTCGACGTGCTGATGAACAATGCCGGCATCCAGCCGGGCAGCAAGATGTTCGGCCCGGAGGACAATTGGCAGCGCATCCTCGGCGTCAATCTCTGGGGCATCATCCACGGTTCGCAGGTGTTCGCACCTGATATGATCGCGCAAGGGACGCCCGCGCTGATCATCAACACCGGCTCCAAGCAGGGCATCACCACGCCGCCGGGCGATCCCGCCTACAATGTCTCCAAGGCCGGTGTGAAGGCGTTCACCGAGGCGCTGCAGCACGAATTGCGCAACACGCCGAACTGCAAGGTCACGGCGCATCTGTTCATCCCCGGCTTCGTGTTCACCCCGCTCACCGCCAATGGCCGGGTCGAGAAGCCCGCCGGCGCGTGGACGCCGGAGCAGACGGTCGACGTCATGCTGGACCGCGTCTCGGCCGGGGACTTCTACGTGCTTTGCCCGGACAATGACGTGCCGCGCGCGCTCGATGAGCGGCGCATCCTGTGGGCTGCCGGCGACATCGTCGAGAACCGGCCGCCACTGTCGCGGTGGCATGCCGATTACGCGGATGCATTCGCGGCCTTCGTCAAGCAATCGTCCTGAGACGGTGTGCCGATCAGGACGCCTCCGGCGCCTGCACCAGCAGGCGCCGCACCAGCGCCAGCGCGGTCTCCGTGGCCGGATCGGCTGAGATCACGGACACCGCCAGCACGATGAGGTCGACCGGATCATGCGACAGCACGATCACATGCGTCGCATGGCGCGCTGTCATCAGCGCCACCATGCGCTCGACGGCGGGATCGGTCGCAGCCAGCCCCCAGGGCGCGTCAGCCCGGCGCAGCACGCGCCGCGCGGCGAGAAAGTCGCGTAGCAGCAGCGGATCATAGGCCGCGAGGTCCGCCTCGCGATAGCGTCGCGCGCTCTCGAAGATCGGCTGGCGCGCGAGCTCGACGATCAGTGCGTCGCGCGTGGTGGCGGCCGATGCGCCGATGGAATCGAGCACGCCCGGCTGCCGGGCTTCCAACACCGCGCGCAACGCGTCGCCCATCAGGCCGATCGCAAGCACGCCCGCCACCGCCACCGCGCAATGGCGCATGAGCTGGGCCGCATCGACATCCGCCGACAAGGCGGCTGCGGCCGCGCCGAGCAAGGCCGCCCCGACGATCCGCAGCACGGTGAGCAGCACGCCTTGGCGCTGCGTCTCGTCATTCGCACCGGCGATCAGGATCGCGGTGACCGCGAGCAGCGCGCCGAGCGCGCCGAGCCGCACCGGCATGTCCGGCGCCAGCACGCGGAAATCGGTGATGATGAAGGGAATGACGAGGACCGCGCCGAAGGCGACGCGGTCGATGGCGCGGTTCTCCCAGGCGAGCAGGTCGGCGCGACCGCGTCCGATCAGCAACACCGCGCAGACGGCAAAGCCGGCGAGCTGAAATGCCGAGAGCATGGCGGTGTGGACATTTTCGAGCTCGACCGGGCCAAGCGCCCCGGCCAGTGCGAGCACCCCGCCGCCGACCAAAGCGGCCACCTTGAGCCGGCGATGCGCATGCCGGCGCAGCAGGCCTTCCGTGACGATGAGCGCGCCGAGCGGGATCAGCGCCGCCGGAATCAGCGAGATGCGGTCGAGCGTGCTGTTGTCCGTCCACCAGGCGATGCCGCGCAACAGGAACAGGGACGCCACCAGCGCCAGCAGCGCGACGAGACGGGCCGTCTGCGGTCCCCTGGGGTCGCGCCGGTGCAGCATCACGGCGGCCACCGCAAGCCCGATGGCGCCGCACAGATTGACGACGGAATCGGCGACGACGCTCGGCATCATGATGCGGTCCCGCCCGACGGGAGGCGCGGACGCAGCGTGCCGAACGGACGCTTGTCGTCGAGCCAATGCAGCAGCGGCAGGATCATCCGCTGCAGCGCCAGCACGGCCGACGCCGCCAGCAGGGCCGGCAGCGAGCCGGAGGGAATTTCGCGCAGGAGATAGCGGCGGGCGGCGGCGAGATCGATGCGCCCGAGCTGCAGCAGATCGTCGCCCCTGGCGTAGTCCAGCTCGCGCGCGCAATAGCCGTTGTAGAGATCGTCGCGGTGCTTGGGCGCATCGTCGAAGGTCTTCTTCAACGCATCCGAACCGCCAGTATAGGCATTGGTGATGACGAAGCGCGTCTCGTCGAAGCCGGCGTCTTCACCGACGCCGAACACCGCCCGGTGCGCCCGCATGATGCCGCGCGCGAGCTGAAGATGCGCGAAGCTCTGCCGCGCCTGCGGCAGCGGCGAGGGATAGACGTCGGAGAAGGTCTCGCAGACCATGCCGGCCACCGCCGGCACCTGCGTGACGTTCGAGATCCATTTCGGGCGCAGGCCGTCACGGATGAACAGCAGCAACGTGGTGAGGCCGTAGAGCACGCCGGACAGCCCTTTGCCCCGCGCCTGCGGATCGACCATGACCAGCCCGAGATGGATCACCTCCTGGGTGTCGCCGTCGCGCGCGACCTGCATCACCGCCAGCGCATTGAAGGCGATCGGCTGGCCGCTGGTCGCATCGGACACCAGCGTCACGATCGACCGGGCGAGCGCCTCGCGCCGACCGGAGAATAATCCATAGGTCAGATCGCCGGCAGGCAGCGTCTTGCCGGCCACAATGCGGAGGTCGGCAACGAGCGCGGCCAGCGCCGCGTCGTCCAAGGTCGTGCCCGGGCTCTCGACGATCCGCGTGCGCAGATCCGCATGCGTCCGCAGCGACAGGTCCATCGCCTCCTGTCCCAGCGCTGTCACCCAGAAGCCGATATTGCGTCTGATACGCCTGGCTGCTGCGACGATGCTCATTCCTTCATCCCACCAGCTCGACACGATGCGCTCGCCGGCATTGCGCCCTGCACGACTAGCCTGCCGCCGTTAATTCGTGATCATGACGCGGGACGGAGCGTCGGCAAGGTAAATGCCGCTTGAACGGGCGCGCGCCCCTAGAACGACATGGATGCCCGGGCCTTCCCGCCGCAGCGGCCTCGGCCGCGCCGGCGGGACTGAGCCCGGGCATCAGGACCAATCATTGAAGGCCGTCTCTCTGCAGCAGGCCATGTGTCGCGTGATGCGAGCGTCCTGCTGCAGGCCGCTAAGGAGAAGAGGGCCGGCGGCTCACGCCGCCTTCGACACCTCCATCAGCAGGCGCTCGGCGCGGGCGTCCTCAATGCGGTTGACGAGCTTGCTGCTCTCGTGGCGGTCGCGCAGCGTCTTGGTCAGAGTGACGCAGGTCTGCACCAGCATGACGATGCCCATCGTCAAATAGCCCTTCATCCAGAGATCGATCGGCATGAAGAACACGCCGAGTGCGACGAGGAAGGCGGACGCAGAGAACGAGACGTAAGAGAAAGTGACGAAGGCACCGCTATGGGGCTGGGCGTTCTGGTTCATGATCGGCTCCTATTGATGAGAGAGATGGTTGGATCGGTTGGTTGGGACGTAATCAGTTGGCCGGAGCGGTGCGGCCGGCCTTCAGCCGCGCCAGCACGTCATCGGCGGTGGTCTTGATGCGCGGGCCAAAGCCCTGTTCGGCAAGCTTTTCGGCCGTGGTGATCGGCCCCGTCGCGGCGTCCAGCTCCATCAGCGCCTCGTCAGCGGCCTGTGCCTCCATCTGCCGCTCGCGCAGCCGCTTCAAGGTCGCTTCGGCTTCCGGCAGCGTACATTCATAGGGCCGCGCCGCCTCGATGCCGCCGCGGCGCAGATTGCGCACGGCCTCTGCGGCACGCGCGATGCGCCGGCCCCGATCAAGCTCGGCGATGCGCGCCTCGGCGCCCGCCACATGCTTCTTCAGCCGGGTGATCTCGGTGGCGAACAGCGCCCGTGCCGTCTTGGCTGCATCGCGCTCGGCCTCCAGACCCGCGATCGCCTGCGCCGCCTCGCGGGCCAGATCCTCGCGACCGCCATCGAGCGCGGCGGTGGCGCGCACCTCGAGATCGGCAATCCGCGTCAAGGTCGCTTCGAGGCGCCTGCCCTCCTGCTGGTCCTGCGCAATCGCCAGCGCCAGCGCCCGCTTGCTGCGCTCGACGGCAGCGGCGGCGTCACGCATCTGCTGATCCAGGATCACCAGCGCGGTCCGATCCTGCAGCTCCTCTTCCGCCACGGCGACGGTGCCCCGAAACAGCGTCAGAACAGTCTTGAACATTGTGAACTCCCTGCTATGAGCATCGCTCATGAGATTGTTCTAGCGCAATCATGAGCACCGCTCAAGAACTATTTGAGCGGCGCTCAGAGAAATGGTGAACGATGTCTAAAACCTTGGAACGACGCGCCAAGCAGCGCGAAGCCCTGATCGAGGCGGCCGAGCGGGCGATCGCCGCGAAGGGCCTGTCCGGCCTGAAGACGCGTGATCTGGCCCAGGAGATCGGCGTCGCCAACGGCGCCGTCTACAACCTCGTCGCCGATGTCGACGAGCTGGTGCTGATGGTCGGCTCGCGCACCCTGGCCCGTCTCGACGCCGAGCTGTCGGCGGCCGAGAGCGCCGGCTCGCCTGGCCCGGAGGCCGCTTTGGTGCGCATCGCAGTCGCCTATTGTGATTTCGCAGCCCACAATCTCGAATTATGGCGCGCGCTGTTCGAGCATCGCATGGCGGCCGAGAAGACCCTTCCCGATTGGGCGATCGCGGATCAGATGCATCTGTTCCGCCACATTCACCAGCCGCTCGCGGCGCTGTTTCCGCAGCAATCATTCGACGAGATCAGCGTGATGGCGCGCAGCCTGTTCTCGGCCGTCCATGGCATGGTCGCACTCGGGCTGGAGCAGAAGCTGATTGCCGTGCCGCTCGCTTTGCTCCGCGAGCAGATCGCGACCATGGTGAAGGCGATGGTCTCCGGCCTGGTGGCCAATTCTGCCGAGCAGCGATCATCCCCTTAAGATGACGGTCTGACACAATCCGACGTCACGTCCGTCTGCCCCGACATATTGATGTCCCAACAGGGCACAGGCTTCATCCGAGTTCGGCCAAACTCGACGAAGACGACAAACTACTGCCGCATTGGCTCGTGAGGATTATGATTATGGCTCGCACGAGCGATCGTGCGGGATCCTGACGACGATCAACAACTAGCAGCGATCGGCGATGTGAGGGCGGAAGGATATGCGCAACTCAGCGCAGGGCCGCCGCTTCATGGGCCTGCAGCATCGGTGATGCGCAACCCGCGATCCAACAACAAACTCCAGTGACGGCAGGACGCACGACCCAAGGGGGAATTCGTGAGACATTTGCACGCGCAGAACAATGACCAGGAAGATCCGCCGTTTCCGCCAAACTTCGACGATGCACGACCCCCTTTGCGCGATCAAAACTGGCGCAGCGAGCACGAGCGACCGCGGCCGTCGGAGTTCATTTCGCGCCTGGGCATGCAGGAGGTTCCCTCGCCGCCACGCGAGCGGCGATCCATCGGCTGGATCAGCCTGCTGGCCATTCTCGCCTTTGCGGCAGCCGCCGGTTATGCCGCGACCAAGTTGCCGGCCCATTGGGTCGGAGTGATCACCGCCGACAGTCGCGCGGCTTCCTCGGTCACCGCTGCGGTCCCGCCGGCGCCGGCCCCATTGCCGCCAGCCGCCGCACCATCGCCGGATGTTCCGGCAACGGGGACGACCGCAAGCGTCGCTCCTGCGCCGGCCGCAGATGCGAGCACGCGGCTGCGCGAGGAGGACCATCGGCCCAAATTCGATTCACGGGTGGCCAACGCCGTCCCGGCTCCGCGGGAGGCGGCGACTCAGTCATCGGTGCAGGGCGTGACCGACACCGAGATTCGCTTCGGCATGGCGGCGCCATTCTCCGGTCCGGCCAGGGAGATGGGCCATCAGCTCAAGCTGGGGGTCGACCTCGCCTTCGCCCAGGCCAATGAGGAGGGCGGCGTGCATGGCCGACAGCTCAAGCTCGTCACCGCCGACGACGCCTACGAGCCGAACCGGACGTTGAATGCGATGAAGGAGCTTTTCGAGCAGCACAAAGTGTTCGGCTTCGTGGAGAATTACGGCAGCCCGACCGCGCTGATCTCCGTCCCTTACGCGCTTGAACGTCATACGCTTTATTTCGGCGCCTTCAGCGGCGCGCCGTCGCTGCGGCGCGACCCGCCCGACCGCTACGTCTTCAACTACCGGGCAGGCTATGCCGAGGAAGCCGACGCCATCGTGCACTATCTGGTCAGGAACCGGCGCCTGCGTCCGCAGGACATCGGCGTTCTCACCCAGCAGGACGCCTATGGCGAGGCCGGCTGGGAGGGCGTTACCAAGGCGATGCGCACACTGCGCGGCGGCGTCCCCGGCGAAGTGTTTCGGATGAGCTACAATCGCAACACCGTCAATGTCGACGAAGCCATTGCGCAATTGCGCCGGCAGCGCCCGGCCATCAAGGCCGTCGTGCTGGTCGCCACGTTCCGCGCGGCGGCGAAGTTCATCGAGAAGACCCGCGACCTCTATCCCGACATGATCTATGCCACGATCTCGGGCGTTGGCAGCACGGGCCTCGCCAGCGAGCTGATGGTGCTCGGGCCGCATTACGCGGACGGTGTCATCTGCACGCAGGTCACGCCGGCGGTGGACGGCTACGCCACGGTCACGATGAAATACAAGAACGCCCTCGCCAAGTACTTCCCGGGAGAGCCGGCGGACTATTCCTCGCTCGAGGCCTATCTCACCGCGAGCATCCTGATCGAAGGGCTGCGGCGCGCCGGCCCCGCCCTCGATACCGAATCGCTGGTGAACGTGCTGGAGAGCATGCAGAACTACGAACTCGGGCTCGGTCCGAAAGTGAGCTTCGGCCCATCCGACCATCAGGCTCTGCACAAGGTCTGGGGCACCCAGCTCGACAAGTCCGGCCAGTATCACGCCATCGATCTGGAGTGAGCGGCAGCCGGTATCGTCAAATGGGAGCGAGCGCAGCGCGTGCTGTGAACCTGTTGCGTTCAGCGTCAGGTTCGGTCATATGGCGCGCATGATCAAGGCCGACAGCATGCGTGCGAACACTTGGTGGCGCTCCATCTAGGAGCGGCACGGCCTCGTCATTTGGCAACCGTCGCCGCCGTTCATCGGCCTGCGACGTTGGTCTGCCTCATCAACAGCTCTCGAAGGCCCGTTCGAACGGCGGTTCTCATCTCCCTGGAGAACCACGATGCATCCCTCATCCTCGGAACGCCCAGTCATCCTGACCGGCGACAGAACCACCGGCCCGCTGCACCTCGGCCATTACGTCGGCTCGCTGCGGAACCGGGTCGCGCTTCAATCCACACATCAGCAATTCCTGCTGCTGGCGGATGCCCAGGCGCTCACGGACAACGCACATGATCCAGCCAAGGTGAGCCGGAACATTGTGGAGATCGCGACCGACTATCTCGCCGTCGGCATCGATTCCGATCTCACCACGATCTGTCTGCAGTCGCATCTGCCGGCCCTGGCCGATTTGACGCTGCTCTATATGAACTTCGTCTCGGTCGCGCGGCTCGAACGCAACCCGACGATCAAGGACGAAATCCAGTCGCGCGGCTTCGGCCGTGACATTCCAGCCGGCTTTCTGTGCTATCCCGTCGCCCAGGCGGCCGACATCACCGCCTTCAAGGCGACCATCGTCCCGGTCGGAGACGATCAGGTGCCGCTGATCGAGCAGACCAACGAGATCGTCCGCCGGATTAACCGACAGACGGGCAAGGGTGTGCTGAAGGAGGCCCGCGCGCTGATCTCGACCGTCGGACGCCTGCCGGGCGTCGACGGCAAGGCCAAGATGAGCAAGTCGCAGGGCAACACCATTCCGCTCTCCGCCACGGCCGACCAGATCCGCGATGCTGTCCGGCGCATGTTCACCGATCCGCAGCATGTCCGGGCCGCCGACCCTGGCCGCATTGAAGGCAATGTGGTGTTCACCTATCTCGACGCATTCGATGCGGATCGTGACGCGGTCGCCGATCTCAAGGCCCGCTACGTCCGCGGCGGGCTTGGCGACAGCGCGGTCAAGAAGCGCCTTGAGGACGTGCTGCAGGACGTCATCGCCCCGATCCGCGCACGCCGGACGGCGCTCGCGCGTGAGCCCGACCATGTCCTTGCCGCCGTCCGGCGCGGCACAGAGCGGGCGCAATCTGTCACGGCGGCAACCTTGCGCGAATTGCGTGCTGCACTGGGCCTGCTCTCGCTGCACTAGCCGTGCTGGCATTGTCGACAGCACGCTGAGGATGCAATATGGCGAGGCTCAATGGCGGGGCTCGCATCACGTGCACGACATCGGTCTCACGGCGCTGGATCTCGGGCTGCGTGGTGCGGCCAGCGGCCTGTTCACGATGATGGTGCTCGTGCTGATCAGGCTCCGCCCGGCCAATCCCCATGCCGTGCTCGGCCTGGTGATGTCGGCCGGCGGCGCCGGCTTTGCGATCGCGACCGCGCCGTTCATTCCGACCTCCACATTCTGGTGGACGCTGCCGCTGCTGTCGGCGCAGCCGGTCGTGTTCTGGCTATGGGCACGCGCCGCCTTCGACGACGATTTCGCGCTCCGGCCCTGGCATGGCGCGGTCTGGCTCGCCGTGGTCGTGCTGGGCTTCACGGCCTCGCTGAGCTGGCCGATATGGCCGGCTGTGACCAAGGCCTGCGCCAAGGGGCTGTCGGTCCTCGCGCTCGCGTTCGCGCTGCTCGCCATCCTCCAGACGGTGACGACCTGGCGCGACGATCTGGTCGCGCGACGACGGCTGCTGCGCATGGCAGTCGTGATCCTGAATCTCGGCTTCATTACCTTCGTCGCCGGCCCCGCCCTGCTGCCGCTGCCCGGCGCCGTGCTCGGCGCGGCGGCCAATAGCGGCGGCCTCGGCAGCTTCATCGTCGCATTCACGCTGTGCATCCTGGCAATGCTGGCGAGTTGGAACCTGTTCGGCGCCAACGCGGTTGCGGCATTGCCGACGCCAGCAGTGGTGGCAGCCAGCGTGGTCGATCCGCCGCAGGACACAGAGCCTGGATTGAGCGAGCGGCCGGCGGTCGCGCCGCTGCTGCTGCGCCGGCTCGATCATCTCATGCGGGTGGAGCGCATCTATCGGCAGGAGGGACTGTCGATCGGCGGGCTGGCCGCCCAGCTCAACGTGCCTGAATATCGGTTGCGGCAGGCGATCAATGAGGGGCTCGGCCATCGCAACTTCAGCGCGTTTCTGAATCGCTACCGGCTCGACGACGCCAAGGCGGCATTGTCGGATCCAGGCCAGCGCGACGTGCCGATCCTGACGATCGCGATCGACGCCGGCTTCCAGTCGATCGGTCCATTCAACCGCGCCTTCAAGGCCGCCACGGCGATGACGCCGAGCGAATTTCGCCGGCAGGCCCTCGTGGCGATGGCCACGGAGACCGAGAATCGCAGAATTCGGCAAGCCGATTGAAGAAATCGGCTGACCGAATTCGTGATCCGGCACGCCGGACGCAGCCCGCGCAGGCACAGAGCAAGGCATCGCCTCTCCTGCGTCGAGGACCCAATGACCACCGCGAACGCCCCCTCCGAACGCCTGTTAGGTTCTGTATCGCAACTGTCCTCTTAGAGTCGT